>JAICJJ010000214.1 GCA_025928535.1 Thermomicrobiales bacterium | reverse complement strand
CGGCCAGCCCGCCCCAGGCGATCGGAATGTCGGCGATATCGGCGATCGGCGTTTCCCGCTCGCCCCGCAGCGCGACGAAGCGGCCGTCCCGCGCGATCAGGGCGCGGCCGCCATCCTGGACATGCGCCAGCACGGTCGGATTTTCAGGGTCGCGCGAAATCCAGACGATTTCGGCGCGCAGTCCGGCGGCCACGCCGCGCACCAGCGGATCGTCGGCGTTGAGCACCGCCGTGCCGCCCGCCCGGGTCACCCGGACAACCACCGCCTTGACGCGCGCCAGCCCTTCGACCGTCAGCACCCCCTGCAAGCCGAGATGATCGCCGCTGACGTTGATCAGCACGCCGACGTCGTTGCTTTCGTAGGCGAGGCCGCGCAGCAAGATGCCGCCCCGCGCCGTCTCCAGCACCGCCGCATCGACGCCCGGCTCGTCCAGCACGCGACGGGCGCCGGCGGGGCCGCTGTAATCCCCGTCCAGCACCTGCTCGCCTTGGATGTAGACCCCGGTGGTGCTGCTCCAGCCGACGCGGCGGCCGGTTTGCCGCAAGATGTGGGCGATCAGGCGGGTCGTCGTCGTCTTGCCATTGGTGCCGGTGACGCCGACGATCGGGATGCGGCGGTCGGCGTCGCGGACGAGCAGCGGATGGTCGTCCGGCGCGTCGCTGGCCAGCAGGTCCGGCAATCGGGAAGCGGCGGCGAGCGGATCGGCGATTTCCCCGGTCGCGACGCCGGCGACGATGTCGGCCACGGCCAGGGCGAAACGCCGCCGCGCCCAGCCGAAGGCGAGCGCGACGTGGCCCGGCTGTTCGAGATCGGTCCAGACCGTTTCCGGCTCCGGTTGGCCGTTGCGGCGATAAAGCCCGGAAACGGCTTCCGCCAGAACCTCGCCGAGGGCGGCGCGGCCGGCGGCGAGGTCGTCGCTGGCGACGCCGAACGGTTCGCAGCGCGCCGCCAGCGCGGCGATCGCGTCCGCCGTCACGCAGGCGGGCGCGACCACCCATTCGATCTTGATCGCCGGCGCCAGCAGGAAGAGATTGGGGCCGTCCAGGTCGCGAATTTCGACGAGTCGCATCGGCCTGTCCTCGACGTTCCGGGGCGGGAGGCGCCGGCCGCGGACGGACGCGCTAGCGCGCGATCAGCAGCAGCACCTGAATCGCATTGTAGAGGGCGTGGGTGGCGATCGAGGCGGTCGTGCCGTAGCGGTTGCGGAGCAGGCCGAAGATGACGCTGATGACGAACAGCCCGAGGATCGTCACGTTCAGCCCATATTGCGGCGCGTGGACGAGCGCGAACAGAATCGACACCAGGGCGATGCCGAAGCGCGGCTGCAACGCTCCCCGGAAGAGCGTTTCTTCCCCGATTCCGGCCGAGACGCCGATCAGGATCGCGCCGAACGGATTCCGCATGCCGGCGGTGATGTCGTTGACGACCTTGTCGAGTTGCTCGTTCAGGTGGGGCTGGAGCGCCTGGGCGACCGCGCTGGTGGCGAGGAGCACGGCGAAGCAGGCGATGAGCGCGGCCAGCGCCGCGCCGAGGCCGATCCAGGTCGGCGGGACGAGCCCGAGTCGTTCGGTCGCCTTCCGCCACGTTCGGAAGAAGCCGCCGCCGACCGCCGCGTAGGCGATGCCGACGAAGGCGAGATTCTGGGCGATCAGTTCGAGATAACTGACCGACGGAATGTCGGTCGGCGGCGCTTGCGCGCCGGAGGAGAAGGCGAACGTGGCCAGAAAGGCGATCAGCCCGAGCAGGAGGCTCAGCCCGGTCATGTCGACCGCCGAATCGGGGTCGAGCGGCGTCACCCGGGCCAGCAGGCGGCGAAACGGCTTGGCGAGCGGCAGGGCGAAGCCGAGCCCGGTCAGCATCAGCGGAATGCCGATTTGCAAGTTGCCGCCGACCGTCGACACCGCCAACCCGATGGCGGCGATGAAGAGCGCCGGAAAGCCGAGCACGAGGTAGAGGCCGACGATCGCCGACCGGTCGGCTTGCGCCCGGAACGCCCAATACGACAATCCGTACGCCAACAGCACCGTGACGGCGGCGACGATGACGACCTGCACCCGCGCGCTCTCCTGCCTGGCGGCAGGCCGCCCTGGCGTGGCCGCCAGACGGGAACGCCCGCGTCCGGCTTCGACGAATGCTCGGGAGTATACGGGAGCGTCGACGCTCCGCGGCCGCCGGCGCCCGTGTAGACTTCCGGCATGGCTGGCGTCGACTCTCCTGAACCGATCGTGGCGTCCGGCGCAAGTGCGCCCGGCCGCTCCGCGTCCGTCCGAAAAGGCGGCCTCGGGCGGGGCCTCGGCGCGCTCATTCCGGCGGCCGAGCCGGCGAGCGCGGTTCCGGCGACGCCCGAAGTCGACATCGACGCCATCGCGCCCAACCCGTATCAGCCGCGCGCCCTGCTCGACCCGGAAGCGTTGCAGACGCTGGCCGCATCGATTCGCGCCATCGGCATCGTCCAGCCGCTCGTCGTCACCGAAGGGCCGGAACGGGGACGCTACGTCCTGATCGCAGGGGAGCGCCGCTGGCGGGCGGCGCGGCTGGCCGGGCTGACCGCAGTGCCGATCGTCGTCAAGGAAGCGGCGCCCCGGCACATGCTCGAACTGGCGCTGGTCGAAAACGTCGTCCGGGCCGATCTGTCGCCGCTCGAAGAAGCAGCCGCCTACCGCCAGTTGATCGACGATTTCGGCCTGACGCAAGCGGCCATCGCCGAACGGGTCGGCCGCTCGCGGGTCAGCATCACCAACACCTTGCGGCTGCTGGCCGCGCCGGACGCGGTGCAAGCCGCGCTCAGCGCCGGCGAGATCACCGAAGGACACGCGCGGGCCTTGCTCGGGCTGCCCTCGGCGGCGGATCAGATCGGGGCGCTGGAGGTGATCGTCGAGCGAAATCTGACGGTGCGGCAAACGGAAGAACTCGTCCGCCGCTGGCTGGACGGCGGCGCGCCCGAGCGCAAGCCGGCGCCGAAAGCGCTGCCGCCGGTCGAGCAGGCGTTCGTCGACCGGATCGGCGGCGCCCTCGGCGCGCGCGTCTCGCTGCGGCGCGGCCGCGCCGGCGGCGGCGCGCTGACGATCCATTTCAGCACCGACGAGGAGTTGAACGCCTTTTACGGGCGGCTGGTCGGGGAAGACGAGTACTGACGAAGACGGCAAGACGGCGAGTCGGCAAGACGGCCAGTCGGCAAGTGAGCGAGGCGGGGATCGACGCGCCAGCCACTCCCGACTTCCCGACAGGTTCTTACCGGCCTGATCGCTCGACGAGTTACTTGCCGACTGGTCGTCTTGCCGTCTTGCCGACTCGTTTAATGGAGGGACAACGATGCTGGTCGTGGTCGCGGAATACACGGTGAAGCCGGGCAACGAAGCGCGGGTCGTCGAACTGTTGCAAAAGTGGGCGCCGATGTCGCGCGAAGAACCGGGGTGCGCCAATTTCATCGTCAACCAGTCGGTGGACGATCCGCGCAAGATCCTGCTCTACGAGCAGTATGTCGATGACGATGCGTTCGCGGCCCACGCGGCGCGGCCGGAATTCAAGGACATCGTCCTTGGCCAGGTTGCGCCATTGCTGGAAAACCGCGTCCGCCACCTCTACCGGGTGGTCGGATGACGGACGGGTAAATTCTCTCGCCCCCGTTGCCTGCCGATCACCCGAGCGCTACGCTGCGCGTGCAATGGACCCGGACGTCCGGGTTCGCCCGAGCGCTGCGCGGCTGCCGCACTCGGGCATGACGTGAAAGGGCACAACCCCGATGGATGAGGCGCGCTTCGATACCCTCGTCCGGCAATTCGCCCGCCCCGCCGCACGCCGCACCGCGCTGCGCTGGCTCGGCGCGGCGGCGGTCACCGGCGCCTGGTTTGCCGGTGATCGCCGTCAGACCCTGGCGCAGGGACCCGGATTCGGGTGCGCCGTCGGGCATCCCTGCCGCAACGGGAGCCAGACGGCATGCTGCCTGCCGGGCGAGTACTGCTGCAACCGCAAGACCGACAACCCAATTTGCACGGCCAGCAAGAAGGCGTGCGAGGCGCTGGGCTGATGGATCGCGAGCGCATTGCGGCGTCGCCGATCTCACATCGACGACTGGAATGACCATGGCGGCGATTCCGCGCCGCTATGGTCATTCCAGCGCGCGTCCGACAAAAGGGTCTGACGCCGAGCGATTCAGTCCTGCGGCGCGGGGGGCGGCGCCGGTTCGCCGCGCCGTGCGCCGTCGCCCAACCGCTGGTCCCAGGCGAGCAATTCGCGTGTCGCCGGATCGATCCGGGCGAACGTTTCGACCAGCGGCCACTCCGCGCGACCATAGGCGACTGCGACGACCGCCCGCGCCATGTCGGTGTCGCCATCGTCGATCGCGCGGTCGTAGAGCCGCCGCAAGTCGCCGGCGTCCGCCGCCCGCTCGGCCAGCGCCACGCGCGCGGCGTGGTCGTTGCGAATGCCCTGCATCTGTTCCTGGGTCACGTCGCTCGAAAAACGTGGTCCGAACGCTCGATCGAGCACCGCTTCCCGCGCCGCCAATCGATCGTTTCCCGCGGCGTCAGCTGTCGTCTGGTGATCCATCGCCCTCATCCTCCGCGTGCCGGGCAGTTGCCGTGGCCGTTCCTGTCGCAGGGCGCGTGCCGGAGCCGACGCGCTTCACGGCACGAATCGAGCGAAGGCCGGCGTGGCCGACCATCCGTAGGGCCACGCGGCTGCGAATCCAGTCGTGCGGGCGGAGCCGATGCGAATCGACAAACCAGCCCAAACCGTCGCGGGCGGCGAACCGGCTGCCACTACCCGCACCGCGGCGGCGATCGAGACCGAAGCGGCGTCCATCTCGCGTCCCTCCGACCGATCGACGCGCGCCGCGGCCTGGCTTTTTCACAACGACGCGGCGCCGGAGCGGGTCGATCTCGCCGCGGTCGGCCGGCTCGTCGCCGACGACGCCAACTTCGTCTGGGTCGATCTCAGCGGCTACGACGCGCCGGATCTGGAAGCGGCTGCGCGCGAGCTCGATCTGCCCGCCGCTGCGGTTCGGGTCGCCCTCGCCGCCTGGCAACGGCCCCGACTCGATGTCTTCGGCGATCGCTTTTTCGTCGCCGCGACAATCGCGCGGGGCGATCCCGCCACGCTCACCGTTCAGGCGAGCGAACTCGATCTCTTTGTCGATCGCAACGATCTCGTCAGCGCCCACAAACAGCCGCTGCCCTTTTTCGACCGCGCGCTCGCTCGCGCCGAACAAGACCCAGCGTTGCTCAAGGCCGATTCCGCGTTCCTGCTGGCGATCCTGCTCGACGAACTGCTGGCCCACTACGAAGCGTTGACCGAAGGCCTGGAAGACGAGATCGAAGCGACCGAAGAACGGGCGCTGACCGACACATCCGACACGTTCCTGGCCGATCTGCTGCGGCTGAAGCGGTACGTCTTCGCCGTCTACCGGCTGGCCGATCAGCACCGCGCCGTTTTCGCCGCCTTCCTGCGGCCCGATTTTCCGCTCGTCGGCGGCGAGGCGATCGAGCCCTATTTCCGCGATCTCAACGAGCGACTCGGGCGGTTGCTCGACGGGCTCGCCGCGGCCAGAGATTCGGTCAACGGCGCGTTCGACATCTACGTCTCGCAGGTGTCGCACCGCACGAACGGGGTGATGCGCGTCCTGACGATCGTCTCGACGGTCTTGCTGCCGGCGACGGTCATCCTCGGCTTTTTCGGCACGAATTTCGAGTCGCCTCACCTCAACACGCCGCTGGCGTTCATCACGATGGTCG
>JAICJJ010000482.1 GCA_025928535.1 Thermomicrobiales bacterium | reverse complement strand
GACCGTCGCCGGCACGGTGGCCGGTAGCGTCGGCTGGGCCGTCGCGGGCGCGGTCGGCTGGTTGCCGCCCTGGCCGAGCGTCACCGTCGTCGTCTGCCCGGCGGTGATCGTCACCGTCGCCGGCGCGAGGCTCGCGACCGACGCCGGTCCGCTCGTCACCTGCAGCGCGTACTCGCCCGCCGGGATGTCCGTCAGCTCGATCCGGCCCGCCGCGTCATTGCCGTCGCCGGCGCCGTTGTCGCAGGCCGACGGCGGATTGGCCATGCCGATGCCGCCGGTCGTGTTGAGCTGGACGCAGACCGGATTGCCCGGGGCCGGATTCGTCACGATGACGATCAGGTTGCCGGTGTCGCCGCTCGGTGGCGCGGTCGGCGCCTGCGTCGCGGGGATTGTCGCGGGGACCGTCGCCGGAATGGTGACCGGCACGGTAGCGGGCAGGGTCGGCGCGACCGTCGCCGGGTGCGTCGGGACCTGTGTTGGCGGCAAGGTGGGGGCCTTCGTCGGGATGGCGGTCGCCGGCTGGGTCGGCGCGACGGTGGCCACCTTGATCGTGAGGTCCGTCTCCTGCCCGGCCTTGACCGTCACCTTCCGGTCCTTGGCGGTCTGCGACCCGTCCGGCGTCTGCGACTCATGCAGCGTGTAGTCACCGGCCGGGACGCCAAAGAACCCGGTGTTGCCGTTGTTCGGGAACTGATCCTGATTGTCGCACGCCTCGCTGACGACGTTCCCGTCCTTGAGCAACTGGAAGCAGGCGCCGCCGATCGCGTTCCCCTGCTCGTCCTGCAACGTGACGATCAGATCACCCGGCTGCGGCGCTTCGGTCGCCGTCTGTGTCGGCGCGGTGGTCGCCGACGGAATCAGCGGCACGACCGCATTCGTCGGCGCCTGGGTGGCTGGTGGCGTCGGAATCTGGGTGGGCGCCTGCGTCGGCGCCTGTGTCGGCGGCAGGGTTGGCGGTAGTGTCGGCGCTTGGGTCGGAACCTCGGTCGGCGTGGGCGGCTGGGTGGGCGGCAACGTCGGCGGTTGGGTCGGGGCGATCGTCTTCGCCGTGATCGTCACATCGGTCTCTTGCCCGGCCTTGATCGTGACCTTCTTGTCCTTGGCCGTCTCCGAGCCCTCCGGCGTCTGCGACTCATGGACCGTGTAGCTCCCCGCGGGGACGCCGAAGAAGCCCGTGTTGCCGTTGTTCGGGAACTGGTCCTGGCTGTCGCAGGACTCGCTGATGACGTTGCCGTCCTGCAGGAGCTGGAAGCAGGCGCCGCCGATCGCGTTGCCGTCCTGGTCCTGCAAGGTCACGATCAGGTCGCCCGGTTGCGGCGCTTCGGTCGCCGTCTGGGTCGCGGCCTGTGTCGGCGCCTCCGTCGATGGCCCGACCGGGCCGATGCCACCTTGCGTCGGCGCTTCCGTCGCGGCCTGGGTCGGCGCTTCCGTCGGCGCGGTCGTGGCCGCCTGGGTCGGCGGGGCCGTCGCTTCCTCGGTCGCCGCGCCGCCCGGCGAGGTCATCTCCGCCGTGTTCTGACCGGCTTGCAGCGTGAGCTGCTGGTCCGGCGCCTTCTCCGCGCCGTCCGGCGCCTGCGTCTCGGAGAGCGTGTATTGTCCCGGCGTGAACCCCTCAGGGAAGGTCATCGTCGTCGTGCCGTCGGCGCCGTCGTCGGCGTCGCAGGCCTGGTTGGCGAGCTGCCCGCTGTGCTTCAACTGGTAGCAGCCGCCCGCCAGCGGGTTCCCCTGCGCGTCGGTCCGCGTGATCGTCAGCGACCCGGCGGTCAGCGGCTGGGAGTTGGTCACGTTGCCCTGCGGATCGAAGGTGACGACGTTCAGCCCCGGCTGCAGATTGGCGGACTGTTGCTCGCCGACCGGCTGCCCGTCGAGCATTACCGTCGCCCCGAGCGGCCCGCCCTGATCGGAGGTGACGAAGAGGAAGAGGTCGTTGCCCTTCGGGATCAGCGGCAGCTCGCCCTGATCGGTCTGCGCCGTGTAGGTGCCGGCGACGCCCTGCGCCCGGGCCGTGTTCGTGTGACTGTCGTAGAGGAAAAAGCCCGCTGTCTGGCTATCGCCGATCGTGAGCTGGTGCGGCCCGACCGTGGACGACTGCCCGCTCGCGTCGACGACCGCGAATTGCCAGGAGTACGACCCGGCCGGCAGCGCGAAGGTGCCGGTCCAGATGCCGTCGTCATTCGTGAGCTGGCTGCCCTGGCAGGGCGCGGCGTTGCCATCGCAGGTCATCGTCACCTGCTGCGCCGCCCCCTGCGGCCGGGCCGTCGTCGCGGAGCTCACCGGCGCCGGCGCCGCCAGGCCCACATCGGTCAGCGGGATGAGCAACCCGACCAGCATCGCCAGCGCGCCGAAGAGGTGGAGCAACCGGGCGCTCACGGCCAGGCGCGAACGCGGCCGCCGCCGGGGACGTCCCGCCGGCGGCTGGTCCGTGCGCCCGGTCGGCGTGGCGAGTCGATGAGCAGAGCCTGGCATGTCGGTCCTCCGCGGTAGTCCTCATCCCCGGCGGGCGGGGCGTCGTGAGCCGGTCGATGGTGGCAGGGCAGGTCGCATGGAGATCGTCCCTCTACCCTAGCACGCGAGGCGGGAGAATCAACCGTCGTCCGCGCGGTCCCGATGCCACCCAGGCACAGCCGCGCGTGTCCCATCGCCCGCATTCACCGATCAAGACGCGCGACGCGCAAAGTTGGTTACGCGAGCGCGCTGGGATGCGAGCCTCCTCGCCCCCGGCGGTCAACGCCGGGTTGAAACCCGGCGCTCAACCTGCGAAGCCTCTTCGAGGCTGAGGACGAAGAATTGGTCCCGACAGGGCGACATGGAGGGGCGCACGGCGTGCGTCCGTCGTTGT
>JAICJJ010000502.1 GCA_025928535.1 Thermomicrobiales bacterium | reverse complement strand
CGCTGCCGCTGCCGAGCGGCCTTGCCGCCACCCGACTCTGGTGGACGTCCGCCGGATTGGTGGTCGAAGCGAACATTCAGGCGACGCCGGGAACGCCCGTGGCGGCCCGTTCGATGACGACCGTCCTCGTCTTGGTGCGGCCGACCGGGCGGCCTGAGGAATTGCTGCGCTTCACGACCGGGCCGGTCGCGACGCCGATTGCGCGAGCGACGCCGATGGCGCCGGCCGAACCAGCGCCTGCGACGCCCTAATCGCGCTCCGCCGGGTCGATTTCCTCGGCGTCGAAGATGTTCTTCACCGCCTGAATCCGTTGCGCGTCGTTCGCGCGTTGATCCAGGGCGGGTTCTGGCGCGGCTCCGGTCGGCGTCTCCGTTAGACGGGACGGACCCGCCGGCTCCGCCGGCTCGTCGGCCGAGCGCGCGGTTCCATTCGGCGACGCCGGGCGCAGCCGGTCGACCTCGTCGCGAAGAATCGTCGTGACGACGACGGTGCTGCCGAGGATGCGTGAAATCGTCTGTTCGACGACCGCCCGGACATCGTCGGCGTTCAATTTGTCGCGATGGAAGGGATAGGGCGTCGCCAGCGTGATCTGCGATCCGGCGACGAAGGCGGGATCGACCGAACTGAGCAGCGCTTCGATCCGGCGATTGATCGCTTTCACGTCCTGGCGGACGCGCGGCCAGAGATCGGCAAGTTGATCGACGGTTGCCGCACCGCCTCCCTCGGAAGGGGTGGGCATGGGCCGGATCGGGGTCGGCTGTGTCGCCAGCGCCGGCGCGGGTTCGGTTTTGGGGGCGGCGGGAGCGGAGGACGCGGAGCCGCGAACGCGGTCGCGCAGACTGGTCACCGGTCGTTCGGGCTCGATCGGGTCGGGCGGGGCTGGCGCGACGCGCGAGCGGGCGACGCCGGAGCCGCGGTCCTGGGCCGCTGCGGGCCGGGGGGCGACCTCGGCTGGCAGGCACGATTCGACGAGCGCGATTTCGAGCGGCAATTGCCCATACGGCGCATGCTTGAGCCGGTAGTCGATTTCGCTGAAGCGGCGCGCCAGATCGGCCAGCGCGCTCACGTCGAACCGGCCGGCGAGCGACGCCGCTCGTTCGTCGACGTCCGTGGCTGCGCCGGCGCGATGGACGAGCAATTGGCGCAGATAGGCGACCAGTTGGCGGTTCAGTTGACGAGGGTCGTCCCCCTGCTCCACGGCGCGATTGACGGTCGCGAGCGCGGCGGCGGCGTCGCCGTCGGCGAGCGCTTCGACCAGGGCTTCGACGCGTTCGTTGCGGCTCAGGCCAAGCGCGGCGCGAACCGCGTCGGCGTCGATCGGAGCCGTTTCCGAGTCGTCCGCTGTCTGGTCGGCGGCGTGGAGCGCGAGTTGGTCGAGCAGACCGAGCGCATCGCGCAGGCTGCCGGTGGCGTGCCGCGCGATGACCGCCAGGGCGTCGTCGGTGACGGCGATCGCTTCGCGCTCGGCGACGGTGCGCAGACGGCCGATCATCGGGTCGGCGCCGATGCGGCGAAAGTCGAACCGCTGGCAGCGCGACACGATCGTCGGCAGCAACTCTTCGGGATCGGTCGTGGCGAGCACGAACCGGGTGTGGGCGGGCGGCTCTTCGAGCGTCTTGAGAAAGGCGTTGGCGGCGGCGCCGGTGATCTGGTGGGCTTCGTCGACGATGTAGAACTTGACTTTCAATTGCGATGGCGCGTACTTGACCCGCTCCCGCAAATCGCGGATGTCGTCGATGCCGCGATTGCTCGCCGCGTCGATTTCGAAGATATCGGTCGTCGTGCCGCGCGCGATGGCGAGGCAATTGGCGCACGCGTTGCAAGGACGGCGATCGGGGTCGGGATCGAGGCAGTTGACCGCCTTGGCGAGCAGCCGCGCCGTCGTCGTCTTGCCGGTGCCGCGCGGGCCGCAGAAGAGATAGGCGTGGGAGACCCGATCGAGCCGGATCGCGTTGCGCAGCGTCCGGACGACGTGCTCCTGGCCGACGAGATCGTGATCGTCGAACGATTGCGGGCGATATTTGCGATAGAGCGACGTGGGCTCGGCCGACTGGCTTGCCGACGGCTCGTCCGGCGCCGGGTTCGCGGCGTCGGGCGATTCGAACAACATCGATGGGGACATCGGCTCAGCGCCTCCGGGAGCCGACGCGGCGCGCGGCATCCAGGCTTCAACCTGCGGTTCGTGCTGCCACGAGTATAGTCGGTTGGGTACGTACAGGCGGAACGGAAAGGGGAGCGCCGGGCGATGGGCACGCTCTACGTCGTCGCCACGCCGATCGGTAATCTCGAAGACATCTCTTCCCGGGCGCTGGGCGTGTTGAGCCAGGTTGCCATGATCGCGGCCGAGGATACGCGCCGCACACGCAATCTGTTGCGCCATTTCGGGATCGAGACGCCGCTGGTCAGTTACCACGCGCACAGTCCGGAGCGACGCCGCGCGGCGATCCTGGACTCGCTAGCGAACGGCGATGTGGCGCTGGTCAGCGATGCGGGGACGCCGGGCGTTTCCGATCCGGGAAACGATCTGGTCGACGCCGCACATCGGGCGGGTTTTCCCGTCTCGCCGATTCCCGGGCCGTCCTCCGCCGTGGCGGCGGTGAGCGCGAGCGGCCTAGTACCTGGACCGTTCATCTTCGCCGGGTTTCCACCGCGGAAAGGCGTGGAACGGCAGCGGTCGCTGACGAGTCTGGCGGCGACGGGGATGCCGTTGGTCTTTTT
>JAICJJ010000198.1 GCA_025928535.1 Thermomicrobiales bacterium | reverse complement strand
GGACCGGCTCGACCACTTCTTCATGAACCGGGACGACGATCTGGTCGCGGTCGGGCGTGTCATCGGCCATGCGCGCTCCTCCTGCGGAAGCGGGATGCCGCGAATGGCGACGCCCCGTGCGCTCGCATGAAACGCAAGGGGCGTACCAGTTTGACAACTGAAAAACGGTTCGGAATTGTCCCTCAGCGGGCGTGCGTTTGCTTGCGCAGCCGATCGGCCAACCGCCGGGCCGGGCCGATCCGCAGCGGTTCCGCGTCGGCGTTCGCAATCTCCGCCGCCGGCGCCGGGCGGAGATCCCGCGCCATGGCGACGGGCACCGTGCGCACTTCAGGGCGCTCGCCGTTCTTGACGATGTAGTAACGAACGGGCTTCAGCATTCGGTTCACCGCCTCCCGCCGGCTCGACCGGCGTTCTTGGCCCTGGCGCTGCCAGGGGGCGGGAACCGCTACCGCGGGCGGCTCGCCGGGACTGGCAGATCCAGAGGCGCCAATTGAGTCGGGCGTCTAGGGCCAGCGTCCAACGATGCTCCCTTCACGGGGACGAGTGCGAGACCAGCGCGGAGGTTTACTCCGAATTCATGGCCCGCACGCCAAACGACGCAGCATGGCTGCGACGCATGCATAAGATACTGCGGCCGGCGAGCTGGGTCAAGTCGCCATTACCGTGGTCGTGGTCGACGCAACAAACGCCGGTGATGGCCTGTCCGCGCCGGGACCGCGGCTACACGCAGACCGGCAGGCAGAGCGCGGTCAAACCGTTGCAGATATCCGATCGGCCACAGCGAAATCCCGGGTCGCAGTCCGCGTCGCTGGCGCATTGGTTGCAGGCGACCAAGGAGTTCTTGGGAACGCAAAACGTGTCGCCCGCCGCCGCCTTGTAGCATTTGCACGAACTCGCGGATTTGCACGTCGTTCCCGGACAGCACGTTCCGCGCACGCATTTATCGCCGCATCGGACTTTCCCGGCGCGGCAATGCTTTCGCTGTGCCGCCTCGCCGGGAACCGGGATCGACCCGGCGGCGACGCCGGACAGCGCCGCGATGCCCCCCAGTACGCCGCGACGGGTGACGCCGAGCGACAACTCACGCGCGATCCAATCGAACTGCCGTCGGTCCATAGCGCTCTCCTCGTGCGGCCGAGCGATTTCGATTGGGAGAACCCTGGTTCGCTTCGATGATAAGTTAGTTGGCGGTGTCGTCAACACACCTTGGAAAAATTGGGTTGGGCCAGATCGGGCGTCGATCGCTCCGCCGCCCAGTCGGTCATGGCAGTTCAGTCGAATTCAGCAATGGCGACGACGGCGGCGATGACAGAAGGGCGATTGGCCGAATTCCCCTCCGCCAACTCGGTCCCATCTCGGACGTCGGCCGGCAACCGGGCGACGGTTCAAGCGGTTGTTTCAAGATTCTGGACGCGTACGGACCGTGCTATACTCCGGTCGTCGCCAGCCGAGTCTTTCCGCCGCAACGAAAGATGGCGCTGCCTGGCGTCCCGCGCGCCAGACGGGCGCGCGAGAGCCGACATCATCGCCTGACGCCGTCGACCGTCGACCGCGGAGGTCCCACGGATTGATCCGGCCCCTCTCGACTCTCTTCGGCTTCTTCAGCCGTGACCTGGGCATCGACCTTGGCACTGCCAACACGCTCGTCTACGTGCGGGGGAAAGGGATCGTGATTTCGGAGCCGAGCGTGGTGGCGATCGACACCCGCACCCGGCGCGCCTTCGGCGTCGGGGCCGAAGCCAAGGCGATGGTCGGCAAGACCCCCGAAAGCATCGTCGCCGTCCGCCCCTTGAAAGACGGCGTCATCGCCGATTTCGACACCGTCGAGATGATGCTCCATTACTTCATCCGCAAAGTGCACTTGCAGCGGCTGCTGGCCCCCCATCCCCGCGTCGTCATCGGCATCCCCTCCGGCGTCACCGAAGTCGAAAAACGGGCCGCCAAAGACGCGGCGCTCTCGGCCGGGGCGCGGGAGGCCTACACGATCGAAGAACCGATGGCGGCCGCGATCGGGGCGGGCTTGCCGATCAACGAACCGGTCGGCAGCATGATCGTCGACATCGGCGGCGGCACGACCGAAGTGGCCGTGATCTCGCTCGGCGGCATCGTCGTCAACCATTCGATTCGCGTCGCCGGCGACGAGATCGACGACGCCATCATCCAGTACGCCCGGCGCGACCACAATCTGGTCATCGGCGAACGCACCGCCGAAAACGCCAAGATCGCGGCCGGCTCGGCGTATCCGTTGGACGACGAAGTGCGGGTGCTGGTGCGGGGGCGCGATCTGCTGACGGGCCTGCCGAAAGGGGTCGAAGTCAGTTCGGTCGAATTGCGCGACGCCATCGCCCAGCCGGTCAACACGATCGTGGAGTTAATCAAGACCTCGATCGAAGAAACGCCGCCGGAACTGGTCGCCGACATCATGGAGCAGGGGATCACGCTGGCGGGAGGCGGGGCGTTGTTGCTGGGGCTGGACAAGCGGTTGCAAGCCGAGCTGAAGATGCCGGTCTATCGGGCGGACGATCCGTTGACGTGCGTGGCGCGGGGCACGGGGCGGGTGGCCGAAGCCTTGCATCTCTACGAACGCGCCCTCGCTTCCGGCTCCGAATTGCGCCGCTCCGGGTAGACTGCGCCGGACGCGGTCATTCGAGCATCTGCGTCAACCATGTCCACTGGCGATCGGCCGGGGCCGCGTCGGGCGGAAGCGCCGGCAAGAGACCGGTCAGCGTTCCGCGAAGGCGATCGGCGTACGCTTGCGCCTCCGTCCGGTCCGCGTCGGACGCGAGCGCGTCGATCGGCGCGCCGACGCGGAGGCGGAGCGTCTTGCCGCGCCAGAGCAATTGCGTGCCGGCGATGCCGACCGGCAGCACGCGCCGACCGGAGCGCTGGCTGAGAAACGCCACGCCCCGCTTCACCGGCTCGACTTCGCCCGGGGGGCCGGACAGGTGCTCCCACCCCTCGGGAAAGATGCCGAGGCGGTTGTCCGCCGCCAGAATTTCCAGCGATGTCTCCAGCCCTTCCCGGTTGAGCAAGCCCTTGGTCGAGACAGGGACGACGCCCCCGAACAGCCACAGGACGGCCCGCTTCCACCAGGTGTTGAACATCCCTTCCGCCGACCCGAGAAAAGAGAGACGCGGATACGGCGGCAACGCCATCATCACCAGAAACGCGTCGATCCAGCAGCGGTGCGGCGCGGCGGCCACGATCAGCGGCTCGCCCGGCGGAATATGATCCAGTCCCGCAAAATCGAGGCGGAAGCGAAAGACGACGCGGGCGAGGAAAAGCGCCGCGCGGCGACCGATCCGCGCTTGCCATCGCGACCGCGCCGTCGCCCGGAAACGGCAGGGCGACTCCGCGGCGCGGGCGCCGGCGCTCGTCACGTCATTCTCCTCACCGGCGGCATGGCCAGCGACCGGCCGCTCTGAGCGATCGACTATCGATCGTCCTGATCCGAACGGGCCGGCTCCGACTCCGGACGGAGGCCGTTGCCTTGCGTCGAAGCCGCCGGCATGGCCGTCGCCGGCCCGTCGGCCGACCGCGTGCCGGGAATCCCTTGCAGCATCCGATTGACGTCGACCCCCGTCATCCCTTCCACGATCGCCGGAACCTGGGCCACCATCTGCGCGATGTCGGCGGTGACGCGGCTGACGCCGGCGCCCGACCCATTGCCGTCGCCGGTCGAGACGACCGTGATCTTGTCGACGTTGTTCAACGGTTGCGCCAGCGCGGCGACGATCCCCGGCAACACGCCGACGATGCGATCGAGGATGGCGGCCTGGTTGTAGTCGAGGAACGCGGCCGCCTTGACGTGCATTGCCGTCGCTTCGGCTTCGCCTTTGGCCCGCAGAATCGCCGCCTCAGCCATACCGCGGACATTGGTGACCTCCGCGTCGGCTTGGCCTTGCTTTCGGGTCGCTTCGGCCCGCCCGGTCGCCTCGAGCACCTCCCGCTGGCGCTCGGCCTCGGCGATCGTTTCGATGCGTTGCCGTTCGATCTCCGCCGGCCGCAACACGGTCGCGATCAATTCTTTCTCGCGGCGCTGGATTTCCGCTTCCTGGACGGCGATCTCCCCATGCTTGCGGACCTGCTCGACGCGCACCTCTTCTTCGGTGATCTTCTGCTGCTGAATGGCGGTCTGAATTTCATACGCCTTGTCGGTCGCCGCTTGCTGGGTGTGGACGCTCGCCTCGTATTCGGCGCGCTTCAGGTTGAGGTCGCGCACCGCTTCCGCTTGCCGAGTCTGGCTGGCGGTTTCGGCGATCACCTTTTCCTGCTCGGCGATCGCTTCGGCGATCTTCGCCTCGCGCATGGCCTGCGCACGCTTGATCGCCGTGTCCCGATCGGCTTCGGCCGTGGCGATGTCGGCGGCGCGGCGAATCAAGGCGACGTCCGGCCGCCCCATGTTCAGAATGTATTCGTTGTTGTCGCGCACTTCACGGATCGTGAAGGAGATGACCTCGAGGCCCATCTTGCTGACGTCGGCGGCGACGTTGCTCCGCATCCGGTCGGCGACCATCTCCGGTTCCTTGACGATCTGCTCGACCGTCAACTGGCCGACGATGCCGCGCAGGTGGCCTTCCATCACCAGCCGGATCAGGTTTTCCCGATCGCGCGGCTCCTTGTTCAGGAATTGCTCGGACGCCGTCAGGATGCTGACGGGGTCCGATTTGACCTTGATCTGCGTGACCGCTTCGACTTTCACCGCGACGCCTTGACTCGTGAAGAGATCCTGGGTCGGGGCGACATCGAAACTCATCAATTCGAGCGACAACTCGCGGGCCGACTGGATCAGCGGCCAGACGACCGCGCCGCCCCCCTTGACGACCTTCGTCCCGCCGAGGCCGTAGATGATCAGCGCCTGGTTCGGGCCGACCTTGCGAAACATCGACGCCAGGATCGCAAAAGCCGCCACGACGACGGCGACCAATCCGATCACGACAATGAGGACATTGGAAAAACCCATGTGCAAAGCCTTTCGCTCTGGATGTCCGACCAGTTCGACGACGAGCCGGTCGCGTTTCGATCGAATCGCCTGATCGCAGGAAAGAGCGCCTACGTGCCCGCCGCCTGGTCGGGTTCCTGATTTTCCGGCGCGCCAGACTGTCGTTCGAGCGCGTCGAATGGATCGAATACGTCAACGATGGCCGTGCCGCGATCGACCCGCAACACGACGACCTCCGTCCCACGCGGCAGACCCTCGGCCGCCGCGGCGCGTGCCGCCACGACGTGCCGGACGCCGCCTTGTTCGTAGAGCACTTCACCGGTGCCGCCTGGCCGGATCGAGGAACTGACCTGGCCGATGACGCCGGGCAATCGATAGTCCGCCGGATTCATCGCCGCGCTGGCGTTCCGGCTCAGGGCGCGGATCGCACGCTGGACGAGCGCGCCGACCGCTACGGCCGCGCCCGCGGCGACCAGCAGGGCCACGAACGCCGGCCATCCCGCCGCCCGCCGCAACAGGTAGCCGACGCCGCCGAGCCAGGTCAGCCCGACGAGCAACGCCACCAGGCTGAACGGCAGGACTTCGCCATCCGCGTCGCCGTGATGGAGGTGGATGCCGAGATGGGCCGCGCCCGACAGCAGACTGATCAGGGTCAGCAACAGCCCGAAGAGGAACATCCCGGCGAGGATGGCGTCGATGGCATCCTGAATGGCGAACATTGAAGCGCTCCGCGGGCGCCGTCTCCCGATGCATCGAATGCGTGCGCGCTGCAAGTGTACATGGCGGCGGCGGCGCGCTCGGCCGTGCCCGATTCGAACGGCGCCGGCGCGGGCGGCGCGTCGGCCATCGAATCGTTCCGCTCACCATGTATGACGTTCTCGGCGGCCAATTCGATCCCAACCGCCGCGCGGCGGTCCCTCACCCCCTGCCCCCTCTCCCATTGCGATGGGCGAGGGGAACGATTCGGCTCCCCTCTCTCGCCGCAGCGGGAGAGGGGTTGGGGGTGAGGGAGCGC
>JAICJJ010000585.1 GCA_025928535.1 Thermomicrobiales bacterium | reverse complement strand
GCACTCGCCAACAGGACCCTGCGCGTCAGACGGACCGATGCGGCGCTGGCTGCTGCTCCTCATCGCCCTGACCCTCGCGCTGGCCACGCCGGCGACGGCGCTCGGGCAGACGACACGGAAGCAACACGGGCCGCATCCCCAGATCGTCGGCGGCACGGACGTGCCGAATGGCAAATACCCATTTCTCGGCACCATGCAACTCAAGTCACGCAGCGGCAACGGCTTCCAGCGCCACTTTTGCGGCGGCACGCTGATCGCCCCGACCTGGTTTTTGACCGCCGCCCATTGCGTGACCGATCCCACGCCTAACGTGCGCGATCTCCAGGTCATCGTCGGCCGGACGGTGCTCGCCAAGAAACGCCAGGGCGTCAAAGCGCCGGTCGCCCGCATCGTCGTCGATCCGGACTACGACCCGGCCACGCTCGACAATGATGCGGCGCTGCTCGAACTGGCCAAGCCGATCCATGCGATCGCCCCGATTCCGTTCGTCGACGCCAATGAGACGACGTTCGATCAGCCCGGCACACAGTTGACGGTGGCCGGCTGGGGCAACACCCTGGCGCAGCCGATTCCGGGCGGGTTGGCCTTTCCCAACCGGATGCGGGAGGCGGACGTGCCGGTGTTCGATCACGCCGCCTGCGCCCAGGAATATGCGGTCCCTGGCTTTCCCATCACGGCGGCCATGCTCTGCGCGCAGCAGCCGGGCACGGGCGTCGGCGCCTGTCAGGGCGACAGCGGCGGGCCGCTCTTCGCGCCGGACCAAGGCGGCTTCATCGAAGTCGGGATCGTCAGTTTCGGCGAAGGCTGCGCCGACGGCTTCCCCGGCGTCTACACCCGGATCAGCAATCCCGACATCAACGACTTCATCACCGGAACCCTCGCCGGCGGCTAGCGCCAAGCCGGGTCCGATGTCGTCATCCGTGGGTTCGTGAGCCTCGCCATTCCGACGGCCATCGTCGCGCAGCGCGTCACTCGCCCACGAAGCGCGCCAGCACGACAGCGAACAGGGTGAATGCGAGCGCGGCGGCGAGCCAGTTCCATTCCATCAGCGCGTCCTTGCGGGTGAAGACGCATGCGGCCAAGCGCATCTGCGCGCCGCGCCGTGATCAGGACTGCATGATCGGCGACGCGCCTAACCGGCGGATGAAACTCCGTTGAATTGGTCGTGAAAAACGCAGTTTGTCCGCGCCGAAGACCGCTTCGGCGATGTCGCTCCCACGCCGAGACGCACCGGCTGTCCCATTCGAGCTCGATCGTGACGGCCTTGATGCCGCCGCCATTCGGCTCATGCCCGACCGGGCCAAGCGCGATCCGGGTCGGGTGCGCCGCGCGGACTCGAGTCGGCGTCGAGCATCGCCTGCACGCCGCAAAGTCGGCTTGCGACCACCTCAGTGCGGAGCCATGACTCAATGTCACATCTTGAAGAGTCACTCATGGCGCGCTACACATGACGTTGCGGCGTTCCCGCTCCGACGGATGGCGACCGTGCTCGCCGATCCCCGCGCCAGGAGTTGCGCGTGTCTCGATCGCTTGCGGGCGCGGCGTGGCGTCCGCCCGACGGTTCGGACCGTCAGGCGCGGTGGGCGCTGCTCGTCAGCCTGCTCGTCCTCCTCGCCCTCGTCGGCGGATCGCCGCGTCTCGTCCACGCCCAAACCACGGCGCCGCCTGCCGCGTCGCCGGTTCGCTGCCAGATCGGCGTCTTTCTCATCGACCTGTACGACGTCGACTACGCCGCCAATACCTTCACCGCCGATCTTTGGCTCTGGAGCGTCTGCCCCACCGCCGCGATCCGGCCGCTCGACACGCTCGAATTCGTCAACGCCAACGAGGTGACGGTCCACCTGCAGACCTTCGAACCGGCCGCCGGCGGCTTTTGGGCGACGCGCAAAGTGACCGGCGTGTTTCGCGAGGATTGGGATTTGCGCCATTTTCCGTTCGATCGTCATGTGTTGCTGATCGAGCTCGAAGCCAGCAACGAAGACGCCGCCCAGCTCCAGTTCACGCCGGACACGGCCGAATCGGCCTACGAACCCCAACTGACCAT
>JAICJJ010000241.1 GCA_025928535.1 Thermomicrobiales bacterium | reverse complement strand
GCGCCTTCCCAGACCGTGTCGACGTGGGTCGAGATCAGCAGCGACTTGCCGCCGCCGGTTCCCCGGAAGACGCCGACGACATCGGGCCGGTCGGTCATCGGCCGGGGCATGCCGTCCCACGTGCCGAAAAAGAGCGGGTGCTCCCGCAGACCCGGCACGTCGGCCGGACTGAAGACGTCGACTTCCGCTCCGGCGTCGCGGTAGGCCGCTTCGACGAGGCGCTGGCAGGCCGCTTCCCCGACTTCGGGCGGCCGCGTCACCGACGGCGTTCTGACCAGTTCCGCCAGAAATTCGAGCAACGCCGGCGTCTGCTCCGCGACCCAGGCGTCGATTCGCTCGTTCACATCCATTCGCAGCCTCTACGCTTCGAAGCGTTCGAAGGTCGGCAGGTGATCGCGATTGGCGGCGAACATCTCGTTCACCATCTGCCGGATCTCCCGCAAGGACAACACGCTGGCGGTCAGCGGATCGTTGGCGATCGCCTGGTAGATCATGGTCGGATCGCCCGCCAGCGCGCCTTCGACCGCCAACTCTTCGATCTCGCTGTTGAGTCGGGTGAGCATCGCCACGGAAGCCGGCAGAGCGCCGACCCGAACCGGCTCGAGCCCCTTCTTGCTCGCCCAGACCGGAACCTCGACGCACGCCCCGTCCGGCAGATTCGCGATCAGCCCGGCGTTGGCGACGTTGCCGTTGAACTGGAACGGCTCGCCGCCGCGGAGGGCGTTCATGATGAAGGAGGCGTATTCGCTGCCCCGCTCCAGGCAAAGCGGTTCGTCGAACCAGCGGAGCAGGCGGCTCCGCCAGCCCGTTTCCCGCGCTTCGTATTCGTGGACGATGTAGGCGTGCGCGCCGGGATTCCAGCCCGTGCCGTGCAGGCAGTAGGCGTCGATCAGGTCGGGCCGCTTCCGGAACCACCAGTTGTATTCGCTGTTGTGTCCGCTCGATTCGGTCACGTAGTAGCCGAGGGCCAGGCACATCTCGTTGCGGACCGGTTCTTCGTCGGAGACCTCGTCGCGGGTGGCGATCGCTTCCCGCACCAGCGGATAGGCGTCGGCGCCGTTCCACCTGAAGTCGAGAAACCAGGCCTGATGGTTGATGCCGGCGCAGGTGTAGGTCACCTCGTCGATCGGCACGCCGATCCAGCGCGCCAGCATCGCCGACGTTTCCTGGACGCTGTGACAGAGCCCGACCAACTTCACGTCGGATTCCCGCTCGATCGCCCGGCAGAGCATCGCCATCGGGTTGGTGTAGTTGAGGACGTGGGCGTCTGGGCAAAGGCGCTGGACGTCGCGGGCAATGTCGAGCATCACCGGAATCGTGCGCAGCGCGCGGAAGATGCCGGCCGGGCCGCGAGTGTCGCCGACGTTGAGGTCGACGCCGTAGCGCATCGGAATCTCGATGTCCTGTCGCCAGACCGCGAGCGGGTGGGAGAGGATCGTGATCAGGACGAAATCGGCGCCGCGCAGCGCCTCGGCGCGATCTTGCGTCGCTACGATCCGGGCCGGGTAACCGCCTTCATCGACGATCCGCTGCGCCGAGCGGCGGGCGTAGTCGAGCCGTTCGGCGTCGATGTCCATCAGCGTCAGCGTCGCGTCGCGCAGCAGGGGAAAACTGAGCGCGTCCCGGATCAGTTTCCGGGTGAAGCCGAGGCTGCCGGCGCCGATGAATGCGATCTTCGTCATTCGCCTCCCTTTCGTCCGGGCGCGGCCCGACGCCCCCGACGCGCGGAATCCTCGTGCGCCGGGCCGGTCCCGTGCCGTTCGTCGCGGGCTCGGTCGCGCGGGCGCTATGCCTTGAGGGCGCCCTGGCTCAGACCTTCGATGAACGAGCGCATCGCCACGAAGAAGAGGATGAGGAGCGGGATCGACGCGAGCGCGTAGCCGGCCATCAGCGGACCATAGTCGGTGTAAAACCGGCCCTGGAAATTGACCAACCCAACCACGAGCGTCTGGACGGAATCGCTCTGGAGGACGAGAAACGGCCAGACGTAGTCGTTCCAGGAACTGAGCACCTGCAAGATCGCGATCGTGACGAGCACGGGCCGCACGAGCGGCACGGCGATGTTGAGGAAGACCCACCATTCGCTCGCGCCGTCGATGCGCGCGGCTTCGAACAGTTCTTCCGGCAGCGACGCGAAAAAGGCTCGCATGATGAAGATCGAAAGCACCTGACCGGCGGCGATGTACGGCAGGATGAGCGCCCACAAGGTGTTCATCAGACCGACGTTCTTGATCAGCAGGAATGTCGGCACCAGCGTCAACACCGCCGGCACCATCAAGAGGAAGATCACGAGGTAATACAGAATCTCGCGGCCGGGGAAGGACATCCGCGCGAACGCGAAGGCGGCGAGGCACGAAACGACGACCACGCCGATGGTCGAGGCGACCGTCACCACGAAACTGTTGAGCATGTACGGCGCGATCGCCGTCCATGCTTGCTGGTAGTTTTCGAGGTGGAGCGGCCAGGCCGGCAGCCAGATGTTCGCGTAGTATTGCTTGGCGCTCTTGAGCGACGTGATGATCATGAAGATGAACGGGTAGAACGTCAGCAGCGCCAGACCGACGAGCGCGGCGGCGCAGAGCGACATTCCCAGGCGGCCTTGTCGGGTCATTCCGCGCGCTCCTTCACGCCTTCGCCAGCGCCGCGCCGGGCGCGGTGGCGCCGCCGCGCGGAGCAAAATCGCTCTCCGAGCGGATGTAGCGAAGGTTGATGTACGTCAGGACGAGCATCACGAGAAACATCGCCATGCCGATGGCGCAAGCGTAGCCCATCCGGTCGTTCTGGAAACTCGCCTGGTAGAGCGCCATCCCGGGCACCATCGTCGAGGTGCCGGGGCCGCCCTGCGTCAGGATGAAGATCGACGTGAAATTCTGAATCGTCCAGATCATGTTGAGGACCAGAATGAGTTTGATTTGCCCGATCACCAGCGGCAATTCGATGCGGCGAAACCGCTCCACGGGTCCGGCGCCGTCGATCGCCGCCGCGTCGATGATTTCACGCGAAATGCTCTGCAGCCCGGCGGTGAAGATGAGGAGCGCGAAGCCGTCGACCCAGGGAAAGCCGATCCCCATCACCGCGTAGAGGGCGATGTTGGGATCGCCCAGCCAGGCCGGCGGCGATTGGACGCCGAGCGTCATCAGGAGTTGATTGAGCAGCCCGAAGTTGGGGTCGTAGAGCGATTTCCAGATCAGGTAGATGACGACCTGCGGCAGCACGAGCGGGATGACGAAGAGCACGCGAAAGGCATATTGCGCTCGCGCGCCCGGCAAACTCAGGATGAGCCGCGCCACGATCAGCGGCACGGTGACCGAAATGATCATCGCGAACGCGGCCAGTTTGAGCACGTTCACTGCGGCGGCGCGCATGGTGTCGTCGACGGCCATCGCCGCGAAGTTCCCCAGTCCGACGAACGTGGCCTGGGTGAAGCCGTCCCAATCGAAGAAACTGTGATAGAGCGCCGAAACGGCGGGGTAGTACATGAAGACGGCGAGGAGCGCGATCGTGGGCAGGATGAAGAGATAGGCGAGGAACGCCCGCCGCGCCTTGGCGAGCGTTCCTCCGCTCCGGCGGGCGGCCGCGCTCGCGGCGCGGTCGCCCGCCAATGGCAATGCCCCGGATCGCGCTCCTTCGCTCACAACGTGAAACCGTACATCCCCACGGCCTGATCGGCCATCTTGTCCATGTTTTGTTGCATCTGCTGCATGACCTGATCGAGCGGCGTCTTGCCGCCGACGTATTCTCCCACCAGCCGCGCCCGCGTGTTCATGAATTCCGGCGGCAGGCTGAGTTCGGCGACCGCGACGCGCGAAACGCTGCTGGCCGCTGTTTCGAACGCCGCCAGTTCGGGATTCGGCTTGGCGTCTTTCAGCACGCTGAGCACCCCGGCGCCGCTGGCGAACTTGTCGGTGTTCTCCGGAATCGACAGCCAATAGATGAAGTCGAGCGCCAGTTCGAGATGCCCGTGGTCCTTGGTCGTGGACGGAATCGCCCACGGGTAGCCGCAGCAGGCGCCGAACGACCCCTTGCGCTGCGGCTCCTTGGTGACGAATTTCGTCACGTCCTCGGTCAGATCGGGCATGGGGAAGGCGCCCCATTCGATGTCCGATTTGTTGTCGAGCGCGTTGGAGTTGAAGCTGCCTTCGAACCAGGTCGCGACGCGGCCCGTGCTGAACGCCTTGAACCCGTCGTCGGAGCCGGTCGCCGCCAGCGCGCCGTTCTGGAAATAGGGCGCGAGGCTGTTCAGCAGTTTCCAGGACTCCTGATAGTCTTCGTTCGCGGCGGCGTAGGTCTTGTTCTTGATGCCGACGATCAATTCCTTGACGTCGACCACGCCGTCCTGGTTCGTGTCCATCTTGCGAATGCTGGCGTCCATGACGGTGTCTTCGAGGATGCTGATGAAGCCGGGGAATTGTCCGCCATAACTCTGGTCGCCGAGTTCGGCGAACAGCGGGATGTAATTGGCCGCTTTCGCCTTCTTGAGGATGTCGACCAGTTCCGGCCAGGTTTTCGGCGGCTGGACGCCAAGTTCGTTGAAGATCGTCTTGTTGTAGATGAACGCCACGTCGAAGCCGGTGGTCGTCATCGAATAGTAGTGGCCGTCGGCGAACGGCACCTGCGCCGCCGCGCTCGGCGTCAGCAGGTCGATCCAGCGCTTGTTGCCTTCGACGTACGGATTCGGGGCGTTGACGTAGTCGGTGAGATCGAGCCACCACCCCTTCTTGATGTCTTTCCAGGGCTGCTCGTTGGTCGCCAGCGTCATCAGGTCCGGGGCGGTGCCGCCGGCCATGATGGCGTTGATGTAGGGGGCCGGTTCGCCCGGAGGCATCGGCACCAGATCGATCTTCACCTTCGGATTGGCCTTCTGGTAGTCGGCCAACAAGGTTTCGCCGGTCGGGTTGCTGAACGAGTCGTAGTGGAAAAAGGTCAGCGTTCCTTCCGGAGCGCGGCGGCCGGAGCGGGTTCCGGCGCCGTTCGCCGGGGAGGCCGCCGCGGCGCTGGCGCTGCGGGCGGCGACGACGCCGAATGGGGTCAGGACGAGCCCCGCCGTTGCCATGCGGCCGAGGAAGCCGCGGCGCGTCGTCGCCATCGGGTCGGAAATGCGGGTGCGGTCGCTCATCGCTACGCCTCCTGGCGCGTCAGCGCCGGATTGTTGTCGAGCCCCCGCCGCCCGTCGCCGTCTCGACGTTCGGCGAGCGACCATTGCCCGCCGGCGGCGTTGGCCCGATCCACGGAAACACTCCATCGGCAACCGTGTGAAGCGATCGAATCGAGCAACGATTCTGTATGCGATATGCGTACGACTATAGTGGGGTCGGATTGGGCGCGCAAGTCG
>JAICJJ010000273.1 GCA_025928535.1 Thermomicrobiales bacterium | reverse complement strand
TGCCGCGCGCCTGCAACGCCGCGCCGAGCGCTTGCGCGTTGCGGACGATTTGCGCTTGATAGATGGGGCCGAAGGCGATCGATTCGGCGGCCGCCACCGCCAGCGCCGCCACCCGATTGATCTGATGGGTCGCCGCCAGCATCGGAAAGACGGCCTGCCCGAGCGGTTCGGTCAGCGCCGGGTCGTTCCAGACCATCAAGCCGCTTTGCGGACCGGAAAAGGTCTTGCCGGCCGACCCGGTCAGGACATGGGCGCCTTCGCGCAACGGGTCCTGAAACTGGCCGCCCACGATCAGGCCAACCTGATGCGCCCCGTCGAAAAAGAGCGTTCCGCCCCAATCGTCGACGACGGCGCGCATCTCGCCTACCGGATACGGAAAGAGGGTCATCGACGCGCCAAGGGCGACGATCCGAGGCCGTTCGGCACGGGCCGCGGCGGCGAAGCGATCCAGATCGACCTCCAGCCGGTCGGGATCGACGGGAATGTCGACGACGCGCAAACCACGCACGCCGGCCGGTCCATCGAGGCGGTTGCTCGAATGACCGCCGACCGGTTGCGGCAGGCTCATCACCGTGTCGCCCGGCCGCGCCAGAGCGGTGTAGACCGCCAGATTCGCGACCATGCCGGCGACGAGCCGATGCTCGGCGTAGGCGGCGGCGAACGCCTGCTTCAGCAATTCGACGCAGAGCGCTTCGATCTCGTCGATATCGGCCGTCCCGGCGAACCAGCGATTGACCGCGCCGATGTGCCCTTCCGCCGCCCGCGTCCCGACTTCGGAGGCGAGCAACGCGCGCACGGTCGGGCTGGTCGGCGCTTCCGGCGCGAGGAGGTTGAGGCAGCGTTGGCCGCGCCATGCGTCGTTGCGTTCGACCGCCGCCACGACCGCCTCGGCCATCGCCGCCGGCGACGCACAGGCGTCCAGCAATTGACGCGCCTGGCGCAGGATTGCGCGGTCATGCACCTCGACCGCCTCGGCGCGCTCGCTCGTCGTCGCCATGGTCGCCATCCTTCCCATCTTCGATTGCGCCGCGTCGTCAGCGGCCTCGGGCATGTCGGCAAATTCAGGAAATCAACGGCGATTCGCCACGTCCGGCAAGGCACGGAGGCGGCGCAAGCCACGCGCTGGCGCCGAACGGCCGCGCCCGGCGTGGCGATGGTCGCCGCCATCGAGCGAATCGCCCGAAAGCGGACCATCGTCGTCGTCCGCGTCGGTCAGATCGCCGAGGTCTTGCGCTTCGGTCCAGCTCGTTTCATGGCTGTAACTGGCGATCGTCACGCCGTCGATGGCGCGCAGCGCATCGAGCAACGCGCCGATGCCGAGGCCGCCGGAGGTCGCCAGATCGAGATCGAGCCGGTCGTACGGCCGATCCGATTCTTGCCGGAATCGAATCCGGCGCGGCGTCACTGCCGACGAAGCCAGCGTCCGTTCGATCATCGCGAAGCGTCCGCCCCCGGGCGTGACATCGAGCGAAAGCCGGTGTTGCTGCTGATGGGAGAAAAAGCGGCGCTCCACCGCCCGGAAACTCGCCTGGATGCCGATGATGAAGATCGCGCCGAACGCGGCGGCGATGTAGAGGCCGCCGCCGGTCGCGAGACCGATGCCGGTCACGCCCCAGAGGCTGGCCGCCGTATCGAGCCCGCGCACCCGGTTTTTCTGAAAGATGATGACGCCGGCGCCGAGAAAGCCGATGCCGCTGACGACCTGCGCCGCGACCCGCGACGGATCGAGGACCACGCCATTTCCCGGCATCACCGCGCCGGAAAAGCCGTAGGCCGACACGATCATGATCAACGAGGAAGCGACCGCCACCAGCGCGTGCGTTCGCAGCCCGGCCGCACGCTCCAGCCGCTGCCGCTCCAGCCCGACCAAGCCGCCAAGCAGCGCCGCGGCGGCCAGCCGCAAAAGCACGCTCAGCGCCGGCAAGGTCGGCCCAAGTTCAGGCGGCACCGGATGGTCTCCTTCCGGCGTCAGGCGCTTGTCGCATCGAACACCTGGAAATCGCAGATCGCAACGCGGCGACGACGATCATCCCGCAGCGCATGATACGCGCAATTCGCGCGCCGGGAATGACCACTCCCGACTGCTCCCAGGTCCAGGGGCCGGTCAGGTCGCGGCCATCGGCCTCCGGCAGGGCGACGATCAATAGACGAGCAGACTCGTCACGTCGTAGCCGGCCAGCCGTTCCCGGCCGCCGAGCGCCGACAATTCCGCCAGCACGGCGATGCCGCCAACCACGCCGCCGAGCCGCTCGACGAGCCGCGCCGCCGCCAGCACGGTGCCGCCGGTCGCCAGCAGATCGTCCACGATCAGCACCCGCTGGCCGGGATGGAGCGCGTCCTGATGGATCTCGACCGTGTTGGTTCCATATTCGAGATCGTACGCCTCGCGCTCCGTCGGGCGGGGCAGCCGCCCCAACTTGCGCACCGGAATCATGCCGACCCCGAGCGCGTAAGCGATCGGCGCGCCGAAGATGAAGCCGCGACTTTCGATCGACACCACCGCGTCGGCGCCGCGACCGGCGTCCGCCATCGCATCGACCGCGATCCTGAGAGCCGATCCGTCGCCAAGCAGCGGCGTGATGTCGCGGAAAAGAATGCCCGTCTGCGGAAAATCGGGCACATCGCGCACCAGCGCACGCAAGCGCGCTTCGGCGGCGTCGGAAAGCGCCATCGTCGCTCCGTTTCTCGATCGCGGTTGAACGTCTGGCGCGGCTGCCAGGCAACGCGAACGACAGCCGCGCCGACGTCTGCCGGTTGTCGACGGATCGAACAGTCCGAATCGAGAATCAGTTCGCGGCGGCCACCGCCAGCGCCATGTCGAGCGCCTGCCGCATCTGGTGCGGCACGAACGGCTTGGAAACGACCAGAATCGGCCATTCCGGCGTGCCATGCAACGGCGCCAGATCGTCCGCCCGTTCGGTGATGGCGACGAGGGGCGTCTCCGCCCAGCGTCGCCGGACCGCCCGGATGAAATCGAGCCCGGCTTCGGCTGTCGGCGTGTTGACGTCGACGACGACCAGCGCGATGCCGCGATCGGCCTTGAGCGCCGCCAGTCCTTCATCCGGCGAGGCGACGACGATCGGCCGCACCGGCGACGATTCGACGAACGTCGAGAGAGTGGTCGATTCGTCGGCCGTCATCGGCTGCAAGATCATCACGCCGGGCAATTCCGGCCGCCGGACGAACGTGCCGCGGCCCTGCTCGCGCTGGACGAGTCCTTCTTCTTCCAGCCGCGCCAGCACCTGCCGCATCGTCAGGGGCGCCACGCCATATTCGGCCGCCAGTTCCGAATGGGACGGCAACTTCGTCCCTTCGGGCAAATCATCGTTGAGAATCCGCTGCCGGACCGCGTCCAGCACTCGACCCGCGCGAGGACCCAAACCAAAGACCGCCATGTGCCCCCCAATACGTCTCATGCACACATTGTGCACTTAAAATGGCAGGATAGCACATATACGCAGCGTGCGGAGCCCGAGGATGCACGGGCGCCGCATTCTCCGGACCGCCACGTTTCGCCGACGCGGCCGGGTCCAATTGCGCCGCGGGATGCGCTACCCTGTTCCTGACTGATCCATTGTCGCCGATCGGGAGATTCCTCGCCATGGACCGCGCGGCCGGCGCGACGCCGATCCTGATTCCGTTCGACGGCTCCCCCGCCGCCGGCGCGGCGCTCGACGCCGCGGCCTGGCTCGCCGCCCATGGCGCGGCGATCACGCTCCTTCAGGTCTTGCCCGAGCCGCGAGCCATTCCCGACGTGCTCGGCGGCACGATCGTCAGCCGCGACGACATGGAACGTTCGAGCCGGCGGGCCGCTCAGGCGGAACTCGGCGCCGCCGGCCGCCGCGTGCGGACGCGGGCGCCGACGGCCCGGATCGAATCGCTCGTGTCGATCGGCGATCCGGCGGAGACGATCGTCGCCGTTGCACGCGAGCGGGATGTGGCGCTGATCGTCCTGACCTGCCATGGCCGCGGCGCGGCGCCCGGCCGACCGACATTCGGCAGCGTGGCGCATCGCGTGGCGCGGACCGCCCGCCAGCCGGTGATGATCGTGCAACCGGACGACGGCGAGCCGCGGCCGATCCAGCGCCTCGTCGTGCCGCTCGACGGCTCGCCGCTGGCGGAACGAGCGATGCCCGTGGCGACGGCGATCGCGCGACGCCGCGATCTGCCTGCGCATCTGATCAGCGTCGTCGATGTCGCCGACCGCCTCGTGCCCGCCCTGGACTACGCGGCGGCGATCGGAGCCCAGCGTCTCGACGAACTCGTCGCCGGCTGCCACGCCGCGGCCGCGCAATTGGTCGAGGGACATGGCGCTCGCTTGTTGCGCGACGGCGTCACCGCCTCGTGGAGCATCGCCAACGGCCCGGCCGCGACGACGATCCTCGAAAGCCTCGCGCCGAGCGATCTGCTGATTCTGTCCAGCCATGGCATGAGCAGCGTGCGCCGCTGGCATCTCGGCAGCGTCGCCGAAAAGTTGATTCAGAACGGGCGCGCGCACGTCCTGCTCCTACCGGCGCCGCCCGACGTCGTCGCCGCAGCCGAAGCGGGCGCTGCGCAGACAGAGCCAGCCGCCGGGGGAAGGTCGTGATGTTCGATCGCGTCCTCGTCCCGCTCGACGGGTCGCCACGCGCCGAGCGCGCGCTGGATCTGCTGCCGGCTCTCCCCTGCCGCGCCGTGCTTCTGCTGCGGGTGACGAGCGCGGCCGGCGGCCGCGACGCCGCCGACTATCTGTCGCCGATCGCGGCCGAACTTGCGGCGCGCGGGACGCCAGCCGAAGCGCGAACGGCCGCCGGCGACCCGGCGGAGCGGATCGTCGAGGCGGCGGCCACGGTCGATCTGATCGCGATGACGAGTCGGGGACGTGGCGCCGGCGGCCGGCTCCTCTTCGGCAGCGTCGCCGATCGCGTC
>JAICJJ010000329.1 GCA_025928535.1 Thermomicrobiales bacterium | reverse complement strand
ACTGGCGGCGGTCCAGCAGCGCCTCGACCGCCTCGAGCGCGAATCGCGCCGCTGAGACGACCAGCGGCGCCATCGCCGCCGGCTCAGGCAGGCGCCCCCACGGGCCGCGACCGGCGCCACGCTTCGATGCCGCCGCGCACGAGTTCCACGCCCGACGCGAGCGCGACTTCACCGCCGTCGCCGTCGGCCCAGACCGAGACGACCGCGTAGACGCCGACCTTGCCGGTCGCCATCACTGCGTCGATCACCGCCAGCGTCTGGTCCAGGTCAGGGCCGTTCGGCTCCCGCGTGTGATGGTTCGGCACGAAGCGCTGATCGAGGATGTCGGAGTCGACGTGAAGATAGATCACGTCGCACCGCGCCGCGAGGTCGTCGATCGCCGCCTGGAGATCGTCGCCCGGAAAGCCGGCCGCCGGCGCGGCGATCACGATATCCGTGGCGCGGATCAATTGCGCTTCGGCGGGATCCAGATTGCGGACATCGACCATCACGATCCGGTCGGTCGGCAGCGGCGTCGCTTGCCGCGACAGTTCCCGCCACCGCGGGTAGGCGAGGCCCGCCGCGACCGCGACCGGCATGCCGCCGAGCATGCCGGAGAGGGTCGTGCGGGGCGTGTTGAAATCGCCGTGGGCGTCGAGCCAGACGAGCCCGATCCGCGCCGCGGGACCGTGCGCCGTTTGCAGCCCGCCGATCACGCCCGGAACCGAAGCGCAATTGCCGCCGACGACGAGGACCGGCCGGCCGTTCCGCCGTCCCGCGGCGACCGCCGCCGCGATCTCGCCGCCAATCAGGCCGAGGTCGACCGTCGGCTCCCCCGAGCGCCGTTCCTCCGGAAACGCCGGCTCGGTGACCGTTGCCGGCCCGAGCAGATCGAACGCGCCGCTCGCCGCGTAGGCGTCGACCGGGTCGCTCGCCGGCCGGGCCCGTTCGTGACCCTGATAGCGAATCGGCACGACATGCAATCCGGCATCCGACGGGCTCGTCATGCTGCTCCTCGTTTCTCCATTCAGCCTTCGAGGCGGTCGTGGCCTACCTGCCGCCGTGTGCCGCCGATTTCACCACGAATTGGCCGCCCGCGCGATCGCCACGCGAATCGACGCGCCGTCGGGTATCCTGCGGCGCAGGATGGCGCCCGCTGGCGCCTGTGGCGGGATCGAACCGTATTGGAGATGGAGACCCGGCGACATGACCTCGGAACGATTTCTGATCACCGGCGCCTTCGGCTGCATCGGCGCCTGGGCGGTCAAGCGCCTCCTCGACGAAGGCGTCGATGTCACGACCTACGATCTGCCGGGCGCGCCGCACCGGCTGCGCTTGCTGCTGAACGACGCGCAAATGACGAAAGTCCGCTTCGTCGAAGGCGACATTACCGACGACGCCGCCTTCGAGCGCGCCGTCGCGGACAACGGCGTCACCAACATCATTCACCTCGCGGCTTTGCAAGTCCCGCTCGTCCGCGCCAATCCGATCCTCGGGGCGCGCGTCAACGTCGTCGGCACGGCGGTCGTCTTCGAAACGGTCCGGCGCCACGCCGAGCAGGTGCGCGGACTCGCATATGCGTCGTCGATCGCCGTTTACGGTCCGGCCGCGATGTATCCGCCGGAACCGCTCGCCCACGATGCGGCGTTCCATCCCGAAACGCTCTACGGCGTGACGAAAGTCGCCAACGAAGAATGGGCGCGCATCTACTGGCAGGACTACCAGATCCCCAGCGTCGGCTTGCGGCCCTTTTTCGTCTACGGTCCGGGCCGGGACCAGGGCGTCAGTTCGTATCCGAGCAAGGCGATGGCGGCGGCGGCGGTCGGTCGGCCGTACCATATTCCGTTCGGCGGCCAGGATGTCTATCAGCATGCGGACGATGTCGCGGCGGCGATGATCCAGGCGGCGCGGACGCGCCCCCACGGCGCGCCGGTCTTCAATCTCGGCGGTTCGACGGCGACCGTCGGCGAAGTCGTCAGCGCGATCGAAACCGTCGTGCCGGCGGCGACAGGCACGATCACCTTCGACGCGGAGCCGCTCTTCACGCCGAACGGCGTCGATGGCTCGGCGGTCGAAGCGCTGCTCGGTCCGGTGCGCTGGCGGCCGCTCGTCGACGGCGTGCGTGACACGGTCGAACACACGCGGGCGGCGGTCGCGAACGGCCGGATCGACATCGAACGGGCGATCGCGCGGTGACCACTCGCCACGACGAGGACGTCGACGAATTCGGTCTGTTGCCGCGGGCGCTCGGCGCGTCCCGTTACTTCATTCTGATTCCCGTCGCCGGCTCGTTCGTGGCCGCGGTCGTGCTGACGGTCTTCGGCGCCGTGGCGGTCGGCAACATCACGGTGACGACCTTCGGCCAGATTCTGAGCCGGAAATTCAGCGCCCACGACGTCGAGCACACCGCTGTCGAATGCATCCAGTTGATCGATATCTTTCTGCTCGGCACGGTGCTCTACATCGTCGCCCTCGGCCTCTATGAGTTGTTCATCGATCCGGGCTTGCCGCTGCCGCCCTGGCTGAAGATCACCGATCTCGACGAATTGAAGGAAAAGCTGATCGGGGTCGTCGTGGTCTTGCTTGGCGTCAGTTTTCTCGGCGAAGTCGTCTCGTGGCAAAACGACCCGGCGATCCTGGCGCTCGGCGTGGCGGTGGCGTCCGTCATCGCCGGGTTGTCGCTCGTCTTCGCGCTCATGCCGAAGCGCCATCAGGAACGACATGAACCCGAGGCGGAAACGGAGGAGCCGTGATCGCCGCGCCGCTGCTCGGCGCGGCGCAACTCGTGGACCCGCACCCAGATTTTCGATTGCGATTGGCACTCAGCCGGCCGACCAGTACGGCTCCGCGCCGAAGTGACGATGGGTTTCCTGCTCGTCGCGCCGGCTGAAGGGTTCCTTGTCGTAGGCGGGAGCGTTGTGAATCGCGTCCATGCCGGCCGCGACGCCGATGCGGCCATCTTCCATCGTGAGGGCGATCGACGCCGGCACGGCGACCCGCTTCCGACCCAGGCCAAGCAGCCCGCCATTCCCGACGATCAGGTAACGCGGCACAGGCCGGCCGGCCGCATCTTCCGGCGACTCGAACAGCACGTCGTCGACGTTGCCCACCGGCGATTCCTGTTCGTCGAGCACCTGACGGCCGATGAGCGACGCCATGGCCGGCGACGCATCCGGATTCGAGGCCCGGTGCAGCGGCGCCACCGCGTCGGCAATGATCACATCCCCGGAACGAATCAGGCGCGGCGCGTCCGCCAGCAACGCCTCGAGCTGCTCCACGAGGCGTTCGTCGGTGCGGGCCACGCCGAGATAGACGGCGGAGTGATCGGCGAAGAGCCGCCGCACCTCTTGCACGGCGTCGTGGCGATCGTCCGTGACGGCGATCAAGGCCGCGCCCGCTTCGAGCCGCCGTTCCAGATAGATCGCCTCGTCGCCGCCAAAGCCGAATGAGGTCAGCACCTCGCGAACCAGATCGGGCTGCGGCGACGTTCCCGCCCATGCAGTCCGTTCGGCGCCGCCGGCCGTCGGCGCCCCGGCCGCCACGAGGGCCGCGCCGAGCGGGCCGGCGACCAGGTATTCGCCGCGATCGGGAACGACCAGTTGGGCCAACCCCGAAAGCCAGGCGCCGACCGCGTCGAGCGCGTTGGCGACCAGCGTTCGCGCCAGTTCGACCGGCTGCCGCTCGTCGCCGGCCGCGCTGCGCACGATCAGCGACACCCGCTCGGTCGCTTCCGCAGTGCGCAGGGCCGCCAAAGCATGTTCGGCGTCCATCGTGTCGTCGAACAGCGCCGCCACGGTGTATTGCAGCGTTTTGTCCGGGAGAGGGTCCGCATCCATCGCCTACCGCTCCTCGATCGCTCAATCGGGTCGCTCGCGCTGCCGCAATGTCGCCGCGAGATTGACCGGCAGCGACTGCTCCCCGCTGTCGATGGTCCCCTCCCGCCGCTCCGGCTCCGGCGCCGCCGCTTCGACATGCACGGTGGACACGGAAACGGCAAGCGCCGGTTCGGACGCGTCGTCGGCTTCTTCCCGCTCTCGCAGAAGATCGGCCACGAGCACCTGAACGGCGGCCGCCACCGGAATCGCCAGCAAGGCGCCGAGCGGGCCGAGCAAGGCGCCGCCGATCAGGATCGCCAGAATGACGGCCAACGGCGTCAGCCCAACCGCGTTTTTCATCACCCGCGGCACGAGGACCGATCCTTCGAGTTGCTGCAGCAAGACGACGACGATGGCCACCGCGACCGCCTTTTGCCACGAATCGGT
>JAICJJ010000375.1 GCA_025928535.1 Thermomicrobiales bacterium | reverse complement strand
TGCGGAGCGACACTGAGGGATCGTCATCCTGAATGATGTGAAGGATCTCGTCCGTCGAATTGGCGGCGCCGCGATCCTTCGCTGCGCTCAGGATGACGCGGGTTCTGTCGCCGTTCGCCCCTCGTCCCGATCGGCCTTGCCCCTACCCCCGCCCGTCGTCCGGCCGCATCTGCACGCCGCGCACCGCGTCCATCAGCGGGCTGTCGGGCTTGGCCAGTTCGAACGCCGTCCAGAAGACCCCTTCGGAGAGCGTCGGGTAGGCGTGCAACGTATCGGCGATGGCCCCGACCGGCAGCCGTAGCCGGATCGCCAGCGCCGCTTCGCCGAGCAATTCCGCGCCCCGCGCCCCGAGAATGTGGGCGCCGAGCAGACGGCCCGTCACCCGATCGGCGACCAGTTTCACCAGCCCGTCCGTTTCGCCGGCCGTGATGCCGCGGGCGATGTCGCGGAAGTGGGTCGTCGCCACCTTGACATCGCAACCCGCGGCGCGCGCTTCGGCTTCGGTCTGACCGACGCGGCCCAGTTCGGGATCGGTGAAGACGCCCCACGGCACGGCGGCGTAGTCGACCTCGCGCGGCCGGCCGCGGCCGAGGACGTTGTAGGCCACGACGCGGGCCTGATAGTCGGCGACATGCGTGAAGGGGTAGCCGCCGGCGATCACGTCGCCGGCCGCCCAGATATTCGGCGCGGTCGTCCGCAGCGTCGCATCGACCGCGATGCCGGCCGGGCTGGAGGCCACGCCGGCCGCCTCCAATCCGAGATCGCGCACCTCCGGCGCCCGTCCCGTCGCCAGCAGGATCGTCTCGGCCGCGCAATCGACCGGCGCGCCGTCGCGCTCCAGCGCGATCCGCGCCAGCGCGCCGTCGCGTTCGATCCGCCGCGCCCGGACGCCGTTTTCGATCCGGATTCCTTCGCGCCGCAGCACCTCCTGCAGCGCTTCGGTCAATTCCGGTTCTTCCCGCGGCAAGATGCGCTCGCGCCGGTTGAGCATCGTCACGGCGACGCCGAGTCGGCCGAAAATCTGGGCGAATTCGGTTGCCACCACGCCCCCGCCGAGGATGGCGAGCGAACGGGGCAGGCGATCGAGCGCGACCGCTTCGACGTTGGTGATGAAGCCGGCTTCGGCCAGTCCGGGAATCGGCGGCACGACCGATCGGGCGCCGGTGGCGATGACGACCCGTTCGGCGCGAATCAGTTCGCCATCGACCGCGATTTCGTGCGGCGAGCGAAAACGGGCGTGTCCTTTGAAGAGGACGATGCCGCTGCGGCGGATGTTGGCGTCGCCGTCGCCGCCGCGAATCGTGTCGATCACCGTCTCGACCCGCGCGCGGATCGCCGGCCAATCGGCCCGCGCGCCATCGACGACGATGCCGTAGCGGGCGGCGGTTTGCGCCAGATGGAGCACCTCGGCCGAGCGGACGAGCGTCTTGGTCGGATCGCAGCCGGCGTTGAGACAGGTGCCGCCGACTTTCCATTGTTCGATCAGCGCCACTCGCGCGCCCATCGCCCGCGCTTCGGCGGCGATCGTGCTGCCGGCCGCGCCCGCGCCGATGACGACGAGATCGAACGCCGCGTCGCTCGACATGCGCTTGCCTCCCCCAGTTCGATCCAACGTCAGCGCCGCGCCGACCGCGCCGGATGGTCCCACGCCAGCCGCGGCCCGGCAAGGAGTGTTCAGCCGAGCGTACAATGCCAATACGCAGCAATCGCATGTCGATCCTCCAGCCGATGCACGCTTCCAACTTCCTTCGCGGGAGGAATGCCATGAACAACACGACCTTTGATCGGATCGCGAGGCAACTCACCCGGCGCCGGTCGTTCTGGTTGCTGGCGGCGGCCGGCACATCGTTGTTCGCTGGACGCGAGCCTGTTCCGGTCGACGCGCGACATCGCCGGCCGCGCTGCCATCATGAAGGCGCGCCCTGCGTCGACTTCACGCGGTGCTGCTCGCAGTGCTGCGATTCTCTGGTCAAAGGCGGCTCGTGCTGCCCGTGCGCCGGGCGGACTTGCGGTCCCGACAGTCCGTGTTGCGGCAGACTCAAGTGCGTCAACGGATTGTGCGGCGGCTGCCGCGATCGGGCCACCGCCTGCACATCAAGCGCTCAATGCTGTTTCAGCGATTGCGGCTCGCACGGCGCCTGTCTTTCCGACATGAATGGCCGCTGCGCTCGCGACGTCGACTGCGCCGCTTGCTACCTGTCGCACAATTGCACGAACGCCTGCGTCCGCGGCAAGTGCGTCGCATGACGCCGAAGGGGGTTCGCGAATGAGACGAACGGCGACGCGATCGGCGGCAAGCGCTCAGGCGACTGGCGTCGCGTCTGCCGGCCAAATCGCCGGCGCTCTCCACGACGACGGATCGCGCACGGCGTCGACGACTTTGCGGATCGCGGCGACGACGAGACCCGGCTGCTCGAGCTGGATGTAATGGTCGCTGTCGGCGGCGATGAGGTGGATGGCGTCCGGTTCGAGGGCCGCCAACTGATTCTGCCCCGCGCGCCAGGCCGCCTCGAACGCGGCGGGCGAAAAATCGGCCGGAACGTTCGGCGGCAGCACGACCGGCTTCGCCCGTGAGAGAACCACGAGCGGCATCCGGGTCAAGGGATGCGCCATCGCCGCGTCCCGCATCGTCGCCGAGGCGGCGGCGAAATCGACCGATTCCAGGATCGGATAGTGTTCCAGTCCCGGCGGCGCCGGCGCGGCCAGCCGCTCGTAGGCGGCCCATTGCGCCGGCCCGAGCAACGTCGGCATCGCTTCCGGCCAGGCGTCGACCAGCACCATGCCGGAGACGTCGTCGGGGTACGTGCTGGCGTAGAGCCGGACGAAGAGGCCGCCGAGCGAATGCCCGACCAGCACGAACGGCCTCGCGATGCCGGCCGCCTCGACGAGCCCATGCAACTCATCGACGATCGCCTCGGCCCGGCGCGGCATCGGCACGGGATCGCTGCGGCTGAAATGCTCGAGATCGAGAATCGTGCCGGGCCGGTCGTAGGCGCAGACGCGGGTGAACGCCGCGACGCCGGGAAAGACCATCGCCGACGCCGGGTTCGAACCGTACGACGTTCGCCAGATGTCGGCGTCGTTGCGATAGCCGGACACGAGCATCACCGCCGGCGTTCCCGTTCCGGCGCAGACGAGATACATCGCGCGGCCATCGACTTCGACACGCCGACCCCCAACATCGTCGGCCGCGATGGGCGACGCGGCCGTCGGCGTCCCTGGCGGCGCGGCGCTCGCGCCGTCGCGATAGCCGGCGACAGCCCCGATGGCGACGGCGGCGCCGACCCGGAGCGCGACACGGCGGGAACGGCCGAAGGGCGCGCGCGGTTTCGATTCGTCGGCCAATCGTCCCTCCTCCATGTGCCGGCTCCCGGCGCCGACGGGCAGGCGTCTGAGGCTGACGGCATGATAGCCTCGGATCGGCGCCCGGGCGGCGCCGAAAGCGAGGAACGGCATGAACGAATCAGACGATCCGACACGCGGCGTTTCCACCGTCGACTGCGCGCTGTCCGATCGGGACCGCTCGGAGCGCGGCGCGACACTGCGGCGCGAATTGTTCGGCGCCGCCGACCAGCGCGACGAATTGAGCGACGGCTACGCCTGGCGCTTTCCCGGCGACGCCGCCTGGCTGCCCAGGTTGGTCGATTTCATCACGTCCGAACGGACCTGCTGCACGTTTTTCCGGTTCGAAATCGAGGTCGAACCGGGGCTCGGCCCGATCTGGCTCCGGCTGCGCGGCCCGGCGGGAACGAAAGCGTTCCTCCGCGATCTTTTCGCGGCCGACGACGCCTGAACGACGCCTGCCCCAACGGTCGGGGGGCGGGCGGCCCCC
>JAICJJ010000076.1 GCA_025928535.1 Thermomicrobiales bacterium | reverse complement strand
TCGTTCGGCACCGGCGGCAGCCGCGGCAGCCTGCTCGGCGCGCTCGACCGGACCCGGACCGCGATGGGCGCCCGGGCGCTGCGGCGGCTGGTCGGGCAGCCGCTGCGCGATCTGCCGGAATTGCGGCGACGGCAGGCGATCGTCGGCGCGCTCGTCGCGCAGGCGGCGGTCCGCGCCGCGCTCGGGCAAAGCCTGGCCGCGATCGGCGATCTGGAGCGCCTCACCGGCCGGATCGTCGTCCGCGGCGCGACGGCGCGCGACCACGCCAGCCTGCGCGCCGCGCTCGCAGGCATCCCCTGTCTGAGCGACGAACTCGGGCGGCTCGATCTCGATCGAGATGCGCCGGCGATCGACCCGTGCGCCGATCTGCTGACGTTGCTGACCTCGGCGATCGACGAAGATGACGGCGGGACGGTCGGCATCCGCCCCGGCTTCGCGCCCGAACTCGACGCGGCCATCGCCGCCGCCCGCGACACCCGCCGCTGGCTGGCGCAACTCGAAACGCGGGAACGGGAGCGGACCGGCATCCGCTCGCTCAAGGTCGGCTTCAACAAGGTTTTCGGTTACTACATCGAGGTGACACGGCCCAATCTCTCGCTCGTCCCGGCCGAGTACGCGCGCAAGCAAACCGTCGCCGTCGGCGAGCGGTTCGTCACCGCGCCGTTGAAAGACGCCGAAGCCCGGCTGCTCGTCGCCGACGAAGAAATCGCCGCCCTCGAAGCCGCCGCGCTCGAACGCCTCGCCGCCGCCGTGACGGAGACCGCGCCCCGCCTGCTGGCGACGGCGCGGGAACTCGCCGAACTCGACGCCCTACGCTCTCTGGCGGAGACGGCCGCCCTCGGCGATTGGGTCGCGCCGATCTTGACGGAAGACGACGATCTTTCGATCGAAGGCGGGCGGCATCCGGTCGTCGAAGCGAGCCTCGGCGGCGAAACGTTCATCCCGAACGATTGCCGGCTTGGCGGCGCCGGATGTCCGCGCCAGTTGCTCGTGACCGGCCCGAACATGGGCGGCAAGAGCACCTTCTTGCGGCAGGCGGCGCTGATCGTCGTGCTGGCGCAGATCGGCTCGTTCGTGCCGGCGCGCGCGGCCCGGGTCGGACTGGTCGACCGCATCTTTTCCCGCGTCGGCGCCCACGACGATCTGGCTCGCGGCCAGTCGACCTTCATGGTCGAGATGGTCGAAACGGCGGCGATCCTCCATCAGGCGACCCGCCGCAGCCTGCTGATTCTGGACGAAGTCGGGCGCGGCACCGGCACGGACGACGGGCTGGCGATCGCCCGCGCCACGCTTGAAGACATCTCGACCCGGATCGGCGCCCGCTGCCTCTTCGCGACCCACTACCTCGAATTGACCGATCTCGCCGCCGCGTTGCCCGACGTGGCGAACGTCCACGTCGCGGCGCTGGAACGGAACGGCCGGGTTGTCTTTCTCTACGCCGTCCGCCCCGGCCCGGCCGACCGCGCCTACGGCATCCAGGTGGCGCGGTTGGCCGGCTTGCCGCCCTGGGTCGCCGACCGCGCCGACGCGCTGCTGGCCGATCTGGTTCGCCAGCGCGCCGCGCCCGCATCGGCAGCGCCCGGCATCGACTGCGAACCGGATGCGCCGCCCGACCCGCATTCCGAGCCGCGCCGCGTCTCCGACGCGGACGGGCTCTACCAACTCTCGCTCGCGGGCGCGCCGGCGCCCGCCCCGACCGCGGCCGATCTCCTTCGGGCGCTGCGCGATCTCGATCTCGGGACGATGACGCCACGCGCGGCGCTCGACTGGCTCTGGACGCAGCAGGAACGATTCGGCGGACCCGGAAGAAGTCGTGGGTAGAGCACTCCGCCGTGTCGCCGCGGACGTTCAGGGCGCGTGGGCGAGAGCAGGGGCCGCGGACGCCGGCCAGTCGAAGACCTCGAAGACGTGCGGCAGCAACTCGGGCGGCGGCGGCAGATGCCGATCGGCGCGGACCATCGCCTCGATGTAGTCGAAAATGGCGATCACCAGCGCGTCGCCGGCGATCGAGTGGAACCAGACCTGGTGGCCGTCGTAGAGCAGCAGCGCCACATTCGAGAGCGCGCATGGGCCAAGGCAGCCGCCGAGCGAGAGATGCACCTTGTGGCGGATGCGCCGTCGCGCCCATTCGCGGTGGTAGAGATCGATTGAAACCGGCGCGTGGCCACGTTCCGTATGGCCGCAGCAGCACCCGGACGCGCAGACGAAGAGTTGCCCCGGCCGGCGGAAGACGTTGATCGGCGCTCCGTCGGCGCGCCAGACGATGTTGCGCCGCTCGGACGCATGGGGCGAGCGCGTCAGGCTGGCGATGGCGTCGGACGTCGTCTCGTAGTGTTCGTGCTCGTCGTAGACGCCGGCCGCGTATTCGGCGGTGCGGGCGTCGAGTTCCTCGGCGGTGAGCACGCCGGTGTCGAGGAGAAGCCGCTCGAACGAGGCCAGCCACCGCTCGTAGTATCCCGAGTCGTCGCCGTGCTCTTCCGCCGCCGCGATTTCGGCCACGAGGCGGTCGCGGAACGCGTTCCAGGCATAGATTTGATCGTCGCTGAGCGCGACCGCCATGCCGAAGACGCGCCCTTCCCAGGGCGCGGCGAAAACCAACTCGCCGTTCTTGCGCGGCACGGCCAAGGCGTCGCCGAGGTCTTCGATGCGCTGATCGGGCATTCCCCGCTCCCTGGGCCGTCAGCCGGCCGCCACAGCGGCGGCGTCGGGCATAGCCACCTTGGCGACGCCGATCATGGCGTCGCGGGTGACGAGCGCCGCCAACGCCGCTTCGCTCAGGCGCTCGCTGCCGGCCGGGCGTTCCGGCAACACCATGTAGCGCACTTCGGCGCTGCTGTCGTGGACATGGATCGTGACGCCGTCCGGGATCTCGAGCCCGAACTCACGCAGCACCGCGCGCGGCTCGATGACCGCCCGCGAGCGGTAGGCGAAACTCTTGTACCAGGTCGGCGGCAGGCCGAGCACCGCCCACGGATAGCAGGAACAGAGGGTGCAGACCACCAGATGGTGCTCGGCCGGCGTATTTTCCACGACCACCAGATTGCCGCCGCCTGGGATGCCGAGTTCGCCAATGGCGGCGCCGGCTTGGAGCAACCGCGCCTTGAAGCCGGGATCGACCCAGGCGCGGGCGACGACTCGCGCGCCGTTGAGCGGACCAATGTCCTGCTCGAATTCGCGAATATGCTCGTCGACCGCCTCGGCGGTGAGCAGGCCCTTTTCGATCAGGAGCGATTCGAGCGCCTTGGCACGCAACGCGACGTACGGTTCCTGCTCCGGGTCATTCGCCATCGCGCGTCCTTTCTCCGGCGGCGTGGTCGAGTCGGATCTCCCCGATCCGGCTCAATTCGGGGCGCGCTCCAGATAACTCTCCCACAAGTCGAGGCTCACGCTCTGGCCTGGCTCAGCCGATTCGCCCCAGAGTTCGCGCGCCGGAAACTGCACCGTGTAGAGCGGCTGGGGATGCGCGCCCAGCCCGTGCGCGTTCGTGTCGGGGAAGGTTTGCGCGCCATGCAGCCGCTGGATGACGCCGCGCTTGCCTCGGGCGTACCGCGGCAGACGCGTGTGGCCCGTCGGATGGACGTTGCGCGTCATGACCGCGTCGCCGACCATGAAACTCGGCGCGGCCGCCGGCGGCGATGGCGGTTGCGCCCTCGGCGCCGGGGGTGGCGCGACGACTGCCGGCGGCGGGACGGCGTCCGGATCCCGGCGCAACAGATCGATCCTGGCTTCGAGTTCGTCGTTCGTGAGGACGCCTTCGTGGATCAGGTTCGACTCGATCGAGGCGAGCCACCGCTCGTAGTAGGACGCCCGCAGGTAATTGGCCGGCGCCATCCGCTCGATGCCGGCGCGAAACGCGTCGAGCGTGAAGGAGCGATCGTCGCCGCAGAGGATTTCCTCGAAAGCGCAAACCCGCGCTTCCCAGGCGGCGTGAAAGAGCGGCTCATTCTCCTCCCGCGCAACGGGGCCGAAGCCGTGCATTCCACCCAGATCGTGAACGCCGTGCATTGCGCCGCTCCTGCCGTCGGACGAACCGCATTCTAACCCGGAGCCGGTTCAGCGACTTGCGGGCAGGACGTTCGCGGCTGCTTCGTCCGAACATGCCAGTTCGACCGACCGTGTACTGCTCACTCCGAGATGGGCTTCCGCGCCCAGGCCGTGACCACGGGCAGCAATATCAACGGATAGCCGGTCGCAACCACCTCGGCGCACGCGCGCATCGCCAGGCGCTCCACATCGAGCACGTCGGCGGTGACGATCTCGTACTGCTCCAGCACCGGCAACAGGCTGCGCAGCGAGGCGGCGAACCACGCGAAGCCGTCCCACTCATCGGCGCCACAGCACGGGGCGTGGACGGATATCGCTGGCGCGCCCAGCCCTGCCGCGAGGAAGGCGCGGTAGAGCGGCGCGACCATGGCCGTCGCGATGCCGGCGCAGGCAAAGCCCTGCACCGCCCACTGCCACGCGGACCGGTTGACGCCTTCGGGACCGGCCCGCATGTAGTCGAGGGCGGTCTGGAAATCGGCCTCGGCGAAGGCCACCACGCCGCCCGGCTTGACGCGGTCGACCACCGCCCGCAGCGTCTCCGTCAGATCGCCCGTGTAAAAGAGGACAAACCGGCCGACTGCCGCGTCGATGTGGTCGGGAAGCGCGCCATCGCGGCAATCGCCGGCGATGAACTCGACGTTGCGCCGCCCTTCGGCCGCGGCGCGCGCCCGCGCCATCTCCAGGATCGCCGGGTTGAGGTCGACGCCGATCACGCGCCCCTGCGGACCAATCAGGTCGGCGGCGGCGAAGGCCACGTCGCCGGCGCCGGAGCCGACATCGAGGACGGTCATGCCTTTTGCGATCCCCGCGTCCGCAAGGAAGCGGTGGGTGAGGCGGTCGTAGAGGCGGGACTGCAGCATCAGGCGCTGCGCCTCGGCCTCGGTGCGACCCAACACATAGGCGGGATCGGCGACGGTCTGCTGCACCACGATGCCCTCCTTCATAGGTACGCCGACACCGTCTCCCAGCGCTGGATTGAGCGCCCCGGCGCCGCGATCGAAGCTCGGAACTGAAGACATGGTTCGTCCTACTACGTGTCGTCGCCGTCATCGGCCAATGGGCGCGACGCTAGCGACTGGCGGGGAGCACCCGCGCCAGCGCGTCGTCCGGACGCGCTCGGCGGCGAATCAGCGAGCCGGGGGATAGGCGAAGCCCAGCGGCGGCCGAGCCGGCGCGGGGCGCTCCGCTTCATCGGCGGTCAGACGTTGCAACGTCATCAGCGCCCGCCGGTTCGGCGCGGACAGCGCCGCGCGATCGACGACCAAGCCGACGCGCTGCAGCCGTTCTTCGGTTTGCCGCAGGACCGTCGCCTCGGCGATCCGCTTCGCGTCCATCACGATTCCTCCGCGGCGCTTGACGGCATCGCGACGGGCCGAGGCGGTGGCGCGCTGCTCGGTGAACGGGGCTTCGGCGATCCTCCTGCGCAGCACTGGCGTCCGGCGCGTCAGTCCTCGTGGCTGACCGCGTGCTCCTATCCTGGAGTGGGCCGGCGCGCGGAGACACGCGCAGCGCCGACGCATCGCCCACGCAAACGGCATGGGCGAAGGTGATGGCGGCGGCGCCTGGAGCCGCTGCCGGATTCCTCTGTCAAAGGTCTCCTATTCGATGAAGCCCGGCCTTGATAGAGTGACCCGCACGACGAGAACGCTTCGCTGGCGTGCCGAAAGGAGATTGTCCATGCCGCCGCTCAATGCCGGATTGGTCATGCCGCGTGGAACCGCGACGAACCTGGTCGCGCGGGTCAAGGACGCCGAACGCCGCGGCGTCGGAATGGTCTGGACGACGGTCGGCGGGCCGACCGCCGATCCGGTGACGGCCTATGCCGCGGCCGGGGCCGCCACCAAGCGGATCGGCCTCGGCACGGCCGTCGTGCCGACCTATCCGCGCCATCCGATCACGCTCGCCGCGCAGGCGATCGCCATCGACGATCTCGCGCCCGGCCGGCTGCGGCTCGGCGTCGGCCCCAGCCACAGGCCGGTGATCGAAGGCGCCTACGGTCTGCCGATGGGCAAGCCGTTGAACCATCTGCGCGAGTACGTGACGATCCTGCGCGCGCTCCTGTGGGAGGGGTCGGTCGATTTCGCCGGCGACTCTTTCACCGTCAAGATGGCCTTGCCGGCGGATGCGCCGCCGCCGAAGATCCCCATTCCGATTTCGGCGCTGCGCCCGAACGCGTTTCACCTCGCCGGCGAAATCGCCGACGGCGCCATTTCCTGGGTGGCGCCGATCGCGTATCTGGTCGAGACGGCTTTACCCGCCCTGCGGGCGGGCGCCGAGGCGGCGGGACGTCCCCGGCCGCCGCTGATCGCGCATGTGCCGGTCGCGGTCTCGGCCGATCGCGCCGCGGCGCGGGCGGCGTTCCGGGCGCAGTTTCCGCACTACGCAAAATTGCCGTTCTATGCGGCGATGTTCGCGGCGGCGGGCTACCCCGTCACCCCGTCCGGCGAAATGACGGACGAACTGGTCGAGGCGTTGGCGGTCTCCGGACCGCCGGCGGCGATTCGGGAACGACTCGAAGCGATCCGGGCGCGCGGCATCGACGAGTTGATGATCCACCTCGTGGTGGTGGCGGACGAGGCGTCCGAGTTGGCGGCATTGTCGGAAATCCTGGCCGGCGGGTGAGCCGAACGAGCGGCGGATCGACGCTCGTTCGGCCCCAGGTTTGGCTATCCCGTATCCCTTGCCGCTTTTCGCGCCTGATCCAGAAACGCGAAATCCTGCTCGGTCGGAAAGGCGGGGTTGTCGGCGAAGGCGCCGGCGGCGTAGGCCGCGCCGACCGCTTCCTGCAGTCCCGTTCGGCCGCGAAACGTGCGAGCCAGCAGCGCGTCGGCGCGGTCGGCCAGGCGCTGCGCTTCCAACGACGCCGGATCGAGCGCCGCCGCGCGAGCCGCCCGAATCTCGGCGAGCAATGCGGCCCAGAGACGCTCGACCTCGGCGATTTCCGCCGGTCCGGCTTCCTGGCCCAATTCGGCGAATTCCGTCAGGTGCTCCGGCGTGTAATAGCGTTCCATCTCCTGCACTCCGTCTTGCCAGGCGGCGCGGCTCGCCGCCGAGGCGCGTTCGATCGTCGCCCAATCCCAGCCGCCAGTCGCGGCGTGATCGGCGAGGAGGTCGGCGATGGCGGCGTCGATCCGTTCCAGATCGCCGATCCGCCGCCGGATCGCCAGCCGTTGGGCGTGCAGCGACCGGGTCAGGTCGAGATCGGACCGGGCCAGGAGCGCGCCGATCCGATCGAGGCCGAACCCAAGCCCGCGCAACGTCACGATCTGCTGCAGCCGCAACAGGTCGGCTTCGCCATAGGCGCGATAGCCGGCGGCGGAGCGCCCCGACGGCCGCAGCAGCCCGATCCGGTCGTAGTGATGCAGCGTCCGCACCGAAACGCCCGCCAGCGCCGCCGCTTCGCCGATGCGATACGTTCGGCCCATCGCCAACCTCCGGCGAGCACGATACGGCCTGACGTTGCGTCAGGGTCAAGCGCGGCAGGCTTTGCACCACCTCGGACCGCGTCCGCCAGCGCATCCGATCGCTTCCCGCATGGGTGCGGCTAACGTTTCGCAGGAGACAACGCGCGGGGCCGCACACCTCCGTCATGCTGAGTGGTCATGCCGCGCGGCGGCGCCTTCACGGCATGAGGAACCGAGTTTTTCAGAGCAGCTTGTCGAAGCATCTCGCCCTCGCCGTCGCCCACCGCCGAGATCGTTCGCGGCGGCGCAGGATGACCATGGGGCGACGCGCCGCGCCAAGCGCAACACGTCACCGCGGACCCTCCGGTCGCGGCCACCCGAGACCCCTGGCGCACACGCCGGCGCGACGGTCGCGCCCGATCAGCCGCGGAAGCGCGGATCGAGCCGGCGGGATCGGCCGCGCAATCGCCCGCTTGCGGCCAATTCGGTCACGCTGCTCGTCGCCATTCGCCACTGACCGGAGACTTTCCAGCCCCCGGTCTGGCCCGTCCGCAGCCATGTCCGGACCCGTTCGACCGGCACGCCGAGCGCCGACGCCGCTTCCGCCGCCGTCACGCCGCGCTCGTCGATCATGCCGGCCAAGAAGTTCGCCGGCGCAATGCCGAGTGCCCGGGCCAGGGCGCGCACCGTCGTCGCCCGCGGCGCGCGACGTCCCAACTCCAGGTTGGAGATCGCCTCGTGGGTCAGCCCGCTGCAGTCCGCGAGTTCGAGTTGGGTCAATTGCGCCGCTTCGCGCGCTTGCCGCAGCCGCCAGCCGGCGCGCTTCGGCTCCCGCCGCCACGCCGGCACGACCGCGCCGGCATGCGCCAGTTGCTGGGCCGCGTACAGATCCCGCGGACAAATGCGGCGACGCCTGCCGATGATCGTCGCGGGCAGCGCGCCGGACGCGATCCAACCGCCGATCGTCCACCGCGACAGGCCGAGGCGCGCGGCCGCTTCGGTGACGGTCAGCAATTCGGTGGCGTTCGTCGCGCTTGCGGCGCTCATGACCGCCTCGACGCAGGCGATGCACCCTGGTCCGGGCGACGATCGCCGCGCCGCGGCGCCCGCCGACCCGCTTCGATGTCGCGGGCGCACGCGAATGGCAGGGTCGAATGGGCCCGGTTCCTCCCGGCGGGCGACAGGCGCGCCCGCCGGGAGGTTGCCCAGTTACTTGCAATGTCCCTTGCGCTTGCCGTTCGGCTGCTTCTTCTTGTTCTTGCACTTCTTGCCTTTGGGGCAATCTTTCTTCTTTTTGCACGACTTGGCCAAGGTCTCGTCGGCCACGCCCGCCAGGCCGACGAGCCCGAGGGCGCTGCCGGCCCCGACCTTGAGGACATCGCGCACGACGTCGCGGCGATCCCGATGCAGCTGCAGACGGCGGGCCAGATCGTCGAATCGTTGGCCGTCCATGGCATCCTCCTTCTGGCGCGTTCCGGCTCGGCACAACGCCTGGCCGGGCCTGCCTGACGAGCAACCGGCGGCCACGCGGTCACCGGCACCAGGACGATACCTTGCTCCGGGGCGGGAAGTACTCGTAGAAAATACGTATTTGGCTGGCGTCGATCCGGCGGACGCGCCCAGGCCGGAGGCGCCGCAGGGCAACGTGACGTTCCGGGCCACCCGACCAGACGACGGACGCCGATCGTCACGCAACCGACCGGGCACGCAGAGATCGCGTCGTTGCTTC
>JAICJJ010000081.1 GCA_025928535.1 Thermomicrobiales bacterium | reverse complement strand
CGGCTGGAATCTCGGCGTCTTCGCCGTGCCGTTGTTGCTCGGCCGGCCGCAAGAGCAAAACGTACTCTCGGTGGCGATGTACTTCAAGGGATTGGTGCAATTCGACTACGGCCTCGCGGCGGCGATGGGCGTGGTGCTGATGGTGATGGCGTTCACCGTGTCGTGGGTGTCGCTCCGCTTCTCGCGCGGCGCTCTCGGCGCGTGAGCTGGACGAGCGTCTGAAAGGAAACGTGCGATGGCCGTTTCGACGACGAGCATGGCGGTCGAGCGCCAGCAGGAGCGGCGGCAATTGTTCCGGCCTGGGTTGGTGTTCGACGCGCTCGCGCACGCATACATCTGGTTCTGGCTGGCGATCTTCGCCTTGCCGTTTCTCGCGACGCTTTTCTACTCCCTGCAGCAGGTCGGCGGCGGGGGCTGGTCGCTCGATGCCTACCAGTATGTGCTCGGCAGTTTCCGGGACAATCTGATCCTGTCGTTCGAAACGACGGTCGCGACGATCGTCATCAATCTGCTGATTGCGATCCCGGCGGCCTATGCGATCGTCCGGTTCCCGATTCCGGGCAAGAGTTTTCTCCTGTCGGTGTTGAACATGTCGTTGTATACGCCGGCGGCGGTAATGGGCGTCAGCCTCGTGATCGCCTATGCGTTTCTGTTTCACATCCCGCAGACCCTGGTTGGCTTGGTCGCGGCCTACGTCGTCGGCACCTTTCCGTTGATGCTGGTGCCGATCATCGTCGCGCTGCGCGATCTGCCGGGCGTTTTCGAAGAAGCGGCGCGGACGCTCGGGGCGAGCCGGATGCAAAGTTTCTTCCGGATCGAATTGCCGCTGCTGGGGCCGGGCATCAGCGCCGGAATCCTGCTGACGTTCGTCATCATCTTCAACGAATTTCTGGTGACGCTTTTCATCGCCGGCCCGGCCACGACCACCGCGGCGTTACGCGTCTACAACCTGACGCGGACGGCCGGGTTTCAGCCATCGACGGCGGCGCTGGCTTCGACGATGCAGATCGTGTCGTTTCTGGTGGTGTTGATCTTCTTCCAGGTGTTCGGTTCGCGGTATCTCAAGGGAACGTATCTCATCTAGCCGCTGTGGCCGCAGCGAGGCGGAGTCGAGCATGACGCGCGTGCAACTGGTCAACGTCACACGGCGATTCGGGCAGACGGTCGCGGTCGATCGTTTCAGCGCCGATATCGCCGATGGTGAATTCATCACCCTGCTGGGGCCGTCCGGCTGCGGCAAGACGACGACGCTGCGGATGGTGGCGGGGCTCGTCGAACCGAGCGCCGGCACGATCGTGTTCGACGATCAAGTCATGAACGGCGTGCCGACCAACCGCCGCAATATCGGCCTCGCGTTTCAGAGCCACGCCCTCTTTCCGCATCTTTCGGTCGCCCGCAACGTCGCTTTCGGACTGGAGGTGAAGGGGCGGCCGAAGTCGGACATCAGGCAACGGGTCGACGAGATGTTGGCGATGGTCGAATTGTCCGACTACGCCGAACGCTCGCCGGCGCAACTTTCCGGCGGCCAGCAGCAACGCGTGGCGCTGGCGCGCATGCTGGCGACCGATCCGCGCGTCCTGTTGTTCGACGAGCCGCTGTCGGCGCTCGATCGAAACCTGCGCGATACGTTGAAGTATTCGATTCTCGATTTGCAGCGGCGGACGAAGAAGACGGCGATCTACGTGACGCACGATCAGTCGGAAGCGTTCGCCATTTCCGACCGCATCTTCGTCATGAACGAGGGGCACATCGAGCAGGCGGGATCGCAACTCGACATCTATTTGCGGCCGCAATCGGAATTCGTCGCCAATTTCGTCGGCGACAACAACCCGGTGCACGGGAGGGTCACCGGGTTCGTCCGGCAGGACGATGGATCGCGGCTGGTCGAGGTGACGAGCGGCGCGGTCCGGCTGCTGGCGATCGACACCGGCGGCTTGAAACAGGGCGAAGCGGCGGTGGCGTTCGTCCGACCCGAGACGATCGAGGTACTGGAGCGGGTGGAGCAGTCGAACAATCCGTACGTCCTCGAAGGCACGGTCGAGCAGGTTGTCTTCGAAGGGCCGACGGTTCGACTGATGGTCGATGTCGATGGCACGCCGCTGCTGGTCGAAGTCGGCGGTTTGACCCGCTTGTCGCTGATTGGCGCCGATCGCAAGCGGATTCGGATCTGGCCGCGCGAGGTGTCGGCGGTGCGCGATCGCACGACCGTCGCGGCCTGAGGCTCACTCCTCCGACAACTGTCCGCCGTCGATCACAACCGATTCGCCGGTGATGAACGAGGCTTCGTCCGAGGCGAGAAACGCGAAGAGGTTGGCGACTTCTTCCGGTTTGCCCGCACGGCGCATCGGAATCTTGTCGAGGTAGCCGGCGACGAACGCCGGATCGAGCCCCGAGTTCAGGGTCAGATCGGTCGCGATCCAGCCGGGCGAGACGCAGTTCACCCGGATGCCGCGATCGGCCAGTTCGATCGCCATGGTCTTCGTCAGCAGGATGACGCCCGCCTTCGACGCGTTGTAGGCGGCGAGGCCGCGCTCGCCGACGTGGCCGTTGCTCGAGGCCATGTTGACGATGGCGCCGCCCCGATTCTGGGCGACCATCGTTCGGGCGGCAAGTTGGCCAAGTTGAAACACGGCCGTCAGATTGACCGCCAGCGTGCGATTCCAGGCGTCGAGCGAGTGGTCGAGAAACGGCTCGACGATGGCGATGCCGGCGTTGTTGACGAGAATGTCGAGGCCGCCGAGGCGCTCGACGGCGAAATCGACCAGCGCGCGGCAAAACGCGCCCTCGGTGACGTTGCCCGCCAGTTCGTGAACTTCTCCTTGCGCGCGAAGCGCGGCCGCGGTCGCTGCCAGACGATCCGGGACGAGATCGCAGACGACGAGGCGCGCGCCTTCGCCGACAAATTTTTCCGCGATCGCTCGCCCGATGCCACGTCCGGCGCCGGTGACGATCGCGCGTTTGCCTTCGAGACGTCCCACCCGTCGATCCTCCGTTTCGCGATTGCGATTTCAGTCAGGTTGCGCTACCCAGGCGGTCTCCGAGGTCATGGTCATTCGAGATCGCGCGGGCCGAACGCGTGCGGCAACAATGCCGAGAACGGCATCTGTTCCGGGCCGGCGGGGCCGTCGAGAATCACGATCAGTTCGCCGCGCGCGGGCTTGAATTCGTTCAGCAGTTGGCGGCAGGCGCCGCAGGGCGTGGCGCCGGGGGCGCGTGGCGCGGAAACGGCGACCGCGCGAAATTCGCGCTTGCCGGCAAAGACGGCGGCGCCGGCGGCGGTTCGTTCGGCGCACATGGTCACCGGGTAACTCGCGTTTTCGATGTTGGCGCCCTCGAAAATCGTTCCGTCTTCGGTCAGGATCGCCGCGCCGACCGGGAAGTTGGAATATGGCGCGTACGCGCGCTCGGCGGCGGCGCGGGCGCGGGCGAGCAGGGTCTCGGCGAGTTCTCGTTCGAGCATGATCTCCTCTCGAAGCGGTCGAGCGTTGTCGTCCGCGCCGTATGATCGCATGGAGTCGCGACCGGTCGTGGCCGCGTCCGGGAGGTTCGAGTGGACGAAGATTTGAGGCGCCCGGCGGCGGCCTTCCTGGCGCAGGCGCTGGACATGCCGGCGGAGCCGGAGGCGCTGGTGGACGATCTGACCGCCGTCGCGGACGACGGCGTCGTGGCGACGTTCGCGGTCGAACTCGAATCGACGGCCGGCGTCGTCGCGTTTTTGGTCTATGCCTACCGACTGACGAGCCGGGACTCCGACGGCGCGTCCGGCAGGGAGCGGATGGAACGGGACCTGGCGACGATGGCCGAAGCCGAACGTCTCGACGCGCCCGGGCCGCGAGCGGTGGCGCAGGCAGAGGATGGACCGCTCGCCTTCCTGCTTGCGACGTCGCCCGCCATGTTGCGTGTGCTGGCGGGCGAGGATGCGGCGGCGTCGACTCCGGCGGCCGCAATCGAGCGGGGCGATGCGGCGGCGGCGCTCCTCGATCGGCTGCGGGACGCGGAGACGGCGGCGCGGGCGTGGCTCGCCAACTTGCCCGACAATGCTTCGCCTCGGACGCCGGAAGAAACGGAATTGGCGCTTCATCTGCTGGAGCCGGGCAATCTGGAGCCGCTCCTGACCGCGATCCGCCGGCTGACGACGGCCGCGCCAGGAGGAGCAGCCGAAATCGGGCCGCGCTAGGACGCCGGTTCGTCCGCGCCGTCGAGATATTGGGCGCGCCAGGCCGCTGCTTGCTCCGGCGGCACGCGGACGAACGCGCCGCTCGCTTCGGCCAGGAGGACTCCGTCCGCGACGCGCGCGACACGGCCATCGACCTCGACCAGCCGGCGGCGGTCATCGCGGACGCGGCCGAACACCCGCACCGGTTCGCCGACCACCACCGGCCGGCGAAAGCGAACGTCCAGCCGGGCCGTCACCACCCAGGCGCCGGCGGCGAACGCGGCCCACGCCATCGCCTCGTCCAGCAGTGTGGTCACGATGCCGCCATGGACGACGCCGGCAAAGCCTTCGTGGACAGCGCCCGGCTCGAATTCGGCCATCACTTCGACGGGACCGATCTGGACGAACCGGAGTCGAAGTCCGTACGGATTGAGCCGGCCGCAGCCGAAGCAGCCATGGTCGGAGCGGACATCGAGCGGAATCGGCAGATCGAAGCGGTCGATGTCGAGATCGCGATGTTCCGTGGTCATCGATTCGGGACTCCGTGCATGGTCGCGGCGGATGGACGAGGCCGTCGCCAGTATGACGTGGACGAGGCGCATGACGACGCTCGCATGCACAAACTCGTCCGGCGTTGCGCTGCGGCCGGCTGCGGCCTACGCTGATCGATAGATGGGCGTTCAGGCCTCGTCCCCGCCGGGACGCAAGGAGGACGAGCGTCGTTGCGGGGAAAGGAGCGCGGACGCAGGTGTCCGACCAACACGACGAGCATGCGGGCGATCGAGATGCGGGCGCGACGCAATCCGGCCGGACGTCCGAGCGGGCGGTCAGGGGGAACGTCGGCAAGTCGCAGGCGACGATCACGCATGCGATGGAAGACTATCTGAAAGGCATCTACCGGCTGCAGGAGGCGGGGCCGGCCGTGACGACGCAGGCGCTGGCCGAAGAACTGGGCATCTCGGGTCCCTCGGCGACGAACATGGTCAAGCGGCTGCACGAATTGCGCTTGGTCGAGCACGCGCCATATCACGGCGTGCGGCTGACGCCGTCCGGCGAGCGGGTGGCGCTCGAGGTGGTGCGCCACCACCGGTTGCTCGAGTTGTATCTGGCGGAAACCCTCGGCTACGCCTGGGATGAGGTGCATGACGAAGCCGAGCGGCTCGAGCATTTGATGTCGGACGAACTCGAAGCGCGGATGGACCGGGCGCTCGGCTACCCGACCCACGATCCGCATGGCGATCCGATTCCCAGCCCGAGCGGCGAGATCGCAGCCGTGCCGGGACAGCCATTGCCTACGCTGGCGCCGGGCGCGACGGCGACCGTCGTCCGCGTGTCCGACCGCAGCCCGGAACGATTGCGCTATCTGGGCGATCTCGGGTTGCGGCCGGGGGCGGTCGTCGTCATGCGCGAAAAGCAACCGTTCGACGGGCCGGTGCGGCTGGCGATCGACGGCGTCGAGCACTACGTCGGATCGGCGGTGGCTGCCGCTGTCTGGGTCGATTGCCCGGGCGCGGACGATGTCGCGGGCTGAGGCCCGGACCTGCCAACTCAGCCGTCAGCGAGTCCGAGGCCCATCCGGTCGCGCACCACCGCCATCTTGCGCGCGGCTCGCGTCCGCGCCCGTTCGGCGCCGGCAGCGAGCGCCTCGCGGGCGAACGACGGATCGGCTTCGAGTTCGGTCAAGCGCCGCTGGATCGGCTCGATGCCGGCGACGACCACCTCGGCCAAATCCTGCTTGAACGCGCCGTAGCCTTTGCCGGCGTAGCGTCGTTCGATTTCCGGAATCGGTTCCCCTTCGAAGAGGCTGTAGATCGTCAGGAGATTGGTCAGCGCCGGTTTGTCCGGTCCCGCGACCACCTCGGAGCCGCTGTCGGTGACGGCGCGGCGAATCTTGCGGCGGATGACGTCGGGCGTGTCGGTCAGGGCGATGGCGGCGTTCGGACTGGCGTCGCTCTTGCTCATCTTTTTGGTCGGGTCTTCGAGCGACATGATCCGAGCGCCGGTCTCCTTGATGTCGGCTTTGGGCAAGACGAAGGTGTCGCCATAGCGGGCGTTGAATCGGGTAGCGACATCGCGGGTCAACTCGAGGTGCTGCGTCTGATCTTCGCCGACCGGCACCAGATCGGTGTCGTAGAGGAGGATGTCGGCCGCCATCAGAACCGGATAGTCGAAGAGCGCGGCGGAAACCTGCTCCTCTTTCCCTCCCGTCTTGTCCTTGAATTGCGTCATGCGGCGCAATTCGCCGAATTGCGTGACGGAGTTGAGCAGCCAGCAGAGTTCGGCGTGCTCGCTTACGTCCGACTGGATGAAGACGATCGACGCTTCGGGATCGAGGCCGGAGGCGAAGAGGACGTTGGCGAGGTGGAGGATGTTGGCGCGGAGTTGATTGCGCGTCGTCGGCAGCGACAGGGCGTGCAAATCGACGATGCAGAAGATGTTGTCGTAGAGCGGTTGCTGGGCGACCCAGTTGCGGATGGCGCCGAGGTAGTTGCCGAGGTGGAAACTGCCGGACGGTTGAATGCCCGAAAAGACCCGATGGCGCTGTCCCGCTCCGTTCGACCGCGATTCGTGCACGCCGTTCTCCATGATTCTTGCTTGCGAGGCTTCCATCCAGTTGTGGAACAACGGGCCTGATTATAGCCAAGCGATCCGGAATGCCCGACCGGGACGATCGGAGCGCCAGTGGATTTTCGACCGCATAGGCGTCAGTTAGGATCGGCGTAGAGGAGGCAACCGGGATCGTCGCCCGCTCCGACCTCGTCGTCGCAGGGGAGCCAGGCGGCGCCGAATTCGCGCATGCTTTCGATCACCGGCAGCAGCGCGAAACCTTTCGGCGTCAGTGAATATTCGACGCGAGGGGGCACTTCGGCGTAGCAGACGCGGTCGATCACGCCGGCGTCTTCGAGCCGCTTCAGACGCTCGGAGAGCGTCTTCGGACTGATGCCGACAAGGGACCGTTCGAGTTCACTGAAGCGGCGTTGCCCGTCGGCCAAATCGCGAACGATGAGCGGAGTCCATTTGTTGCCGATGATCGCGGCGGTCCGGGCGACCGGGCAGCCGATGCCGGTCAAACCTGCCATCGAAGCCTCGAATTGCACTGGTCGCGGAGGAACGCTTACTCCGCAACCAACTGTGCGTCCTGCCAATAACTGCATAAAGGATAGCATGCAGGAACCGGCGCGAGCGCGGTTGCGGCGACCGGGCCGATCGGCATGGACTCTATACTCTGGCGAGTGTCGCAAGCGAGCACTGGAGGGCAAGGAGTGGCGGATGGAGCGGAGCGGGATGGATTGGTTCAGGGCTGGTTTCGGGTGGTGGAACTCGCGCCAGGCGTGACGTGCATCGAAGAGCCGTTGCACGACGAACGGGTCAAGTCGTACCTGATCGCGGGCCAGGAGCGGGCCGTTCTGCTCGACACGGGCATGGGCGTCGGCGATCTGAAGGCGCTCGTCCATTCATTGACCGACCTGCCGGTGACGGTGGTGCAGAGCCACGCGCATTTCGACCATATCGGCGGGGCGCATCAGTTCGCTGGCGAATGCGACATTCTGATTCATCCGGCGCAAGCCGAGGCGCTGCGGCGGGGCGTGACGCCGGACCGCATCCGGCGTGGGTTTTCGCCGGAGCATCTTTCCGGGCCATTGCCGGCGGGAAAGACGGTCGATGACGTGACGATCCCCGGCGTGGAGCCGACCGGTTTTCTGACCGGCGGGCAGACGCTCGATCTCGGCGGCCGGACGCTGGAAGTGATCGAGGCGCCGGGACATTGCGAAGGTCTGCTGGCACTCCTTGACCGCGATGCCGGCCTGCTCTGGAGCACCGATGCGGTCTACGCCGGGCCGCTCTACGCGCAGATGCCCGATTCCGACCTCGATGCCTACCGAAGAACGCTGGATGCGCTGGCGGCGCTCGCGCCATCGTTGCGGGCGATTTACCCGGCGCATGGTCCGACGCCGATCGAACCGGCGCTCCTCGCCCCGATGCGCGATGCGATCGTCGCCGTGGCGCAGGGACGCCAGCCAGACGGGAGCGACAACGGGATCGACCGTCACGAGTTCGACGGATTCGCGGTGCTGGTTCGGAGCGCCATGCGATGATCGCTCGATTCATCGCCTACGCGATCGGCGGCACCGTCGCGGCGCTGCTGGTCGCCACCATTTCGGAACAACGGCTCGTGTCGTACGAAAACATCAGCACCGTGGCGATCTTCGCGATCGTCATCGGCTTGCTGAACGCGACGATCGTGCCGGTGCTCCGCTTCGTCAGTTTTCCGCTGACCTGCCTGACATTTGGTTTGTTCGCGCTCGTCATCAACGCCGCCGCGTTCGCCCTGGCGGCGGTGATCGCGGGCGGCATGACCGTCACGTTCTGGGGCGCGGTCATCGGGGCGCTGGTGGCGAGCGTCGCGAGTGGGGCGATCTACACCGTGCTCGATGAGTGAGCGGAAGCAACCATCCCGCCGATCCCGGCCGCGCGAGCGGCGCGACCCGTTTCCCGTCATCGAGCGGATTGCGGAGCCGTTTCCGGTCCCCTTGACCATCGGCGTCGTCTCCGACACGCACATCGGCCGGCGCGCGAGCCGCGTGCTGCCGCCGGAAATCCCGGCGCTGTTCGCGCGATTCGGCGTCGGCCTCATCGCGCACGCGGGCGATGTCAATGTGCCGGACGCGCTCGCCGCCTTGAATGCGGTCGCGCCGACGCTGACGGTGCGAGGCAACAACGACTG
>JAICJJ010000005.1 GCA_025928535.1 Thermomicrobiales bacterium | reverse complement strand
GGAAGGCGACTGGCCGGCCGCGCCATTCGATCGCGCCGCCGTCCGGCTGGGTGACGCCGGCGATGATCTTGGCCATCGTCGATTTGCCGGCGCCGTTTTCGCCCATCAGGGCGTGAATCTCGCCATCGGCAATCGTCAGATCGACGCCGCGCAGCGCGTCGATGCCGCCATACCGCTTGACGATCCCGGTCGCCCGGAGCAGGGCGTCGCGCATCGGTCGCTCCCGTGGAGACGGGCTGAAGCCATGGGTCGGTTCGCCGCGCTACTGTACCGCACGACGAGACGGCAAGACGGCGAGAACGGGTCGAGGAGTCGAGGAGTCGAGAAGTGGCGACGCCTCGACCCCCGTCATGCTGAGCCGCAGCGAAGCATCTCGGTCTGTGCAGACGCGAACGACGAGATCCTTCGCTGCGGCTCAGGATGACCTTCCCTGCGGCGCCACGTCTACACTCTCCTCGACTCCTCGACTCCTCGACTCCTCGACTCCTCGACTTCCCTACTTTCCGACTCGTCCTCAGGCGCGCGTTTCGAGATACGCGAGCACGGCGGCTTCGGCTGCGCTGTGGCCGTTGGCCGCGTGGCTTGCCTCCGCCAACGCCGGCAGCAGCGAGCCGTCGCGGTAGCCCTCGAGGATCGCCGGATGGATGTAACTCTGGCGGCAAACCGCCCGCGTGTTGCGCAGGCGCGCCGCCACCGCGTCGATCGCGTGGACGACATTGGCGTGGGCCGCCGTCTGCGTCGTCGCTGGGCCGATCCGCTGCAGTTCCTGAGCGGCGAAAACGGTCGCGTTCCAGGTTCGGAAATCTTTCGCCGAATACGCCTCGCCCAGGATCGCGTGCACGTAGGCGTTGACGTCGCCCGAATCGATCGCCCGCGCTTCTCCCTTGGCGTCGAGGTAGGTGAAGAGCGTTTGCCCCGGCAAATCCTGGCAACGGTGGACGATCCGAGCCAATTGTCGGTTGCGGACGTCGATCTCGTGCGGCTTGCCGCTCTTGCCACGGAAGGTGAAATGGACCGTGCTCCCCGCGACCGCGACCTGATCGCCCCGCAGCGTCGTCAATCCGTAGGAATCGTTTTCCCGCGCGTATTCTTCGTTGCCGACGCGGATCGAGGTCGTTTCCAACAGGCGAACGACGGTCGCCAGCACCTTGTCCCGCTCCGCTCCCGAATGCGCCAGGTCGGCGTCGACCCGCTCGCGCAACTGGGGCAGCGCCTGCCCGAAGGCGACGATGCGATGGAATTTGGTCTCGTCGCGCGCTTCGCGCCAGCGCGGGTGATAGCGGTATTGCTTGCGGCCGCGGGCGTCGCGGCCGGTCGCCTGGATGTGGCCGCGCGGATCGGGATCGATCCAGATCTTCGTCCACCCAGGTGGAATCGCCAGGGCGCGGATGCGGGCAAGCGTTTCCGGATCGTGGATTGGCTCGCCGCCTGGCCCGAGGTCGCGCCACCCTTTGCCCGACCGCCGGCGGCGGATGCCCGGCCCCTCATCGTTCGTGTAGTGCAAGCCCGCCGCTTTCGCCGCCATCGCGCCGTCGAGCGCCGCCGGCGACGGCCGGGCGCCGGTTGTCCGGATGCTGCGCCGCGGAGCCGGCCGCCGCTGGCGGGGCGCCAACGCCTGGCCTCGGGAGCGCCGGGCGGGCGTTCCTCCGCGCTGTGATCCAGTCGCCGACGCGCCCGTTTTCGCACTGGTTTTTCTGATCGCCATGATCGCTCTCGTCTGCCGTATGCTGGGCGCCGCGCCACAATATGTTCAATCGGAGTCGTCGACGCGGCGCGGGCGCTCCGGGCGCCAGGCAGCCGTGGCGTCGCACGGATTCCGATGTCAACCGGCGATGGCCGGAGCGTTCGTCCTACGCAGCGAGCGTGCCAGAACGGGCCTCGAAGGGGACACGGCGATGCACGAACGAGACGATCCGATCGTCTATCTGGCCACCGTCGCCAACGAGCCGCTGGCGAACCTCTACGCCGATGTGCTGCAAGCGGCGGGCATCCGGTCGATGGCCAAGCCGCGGGGACCCGGCTACGGCGCCTGGGCGTCGGCGGCGACGCTGGAGCACGATCTCTACGTGCTGCGTTCGCGCCTGGCCGAAGCGGAAGCGATCGTCCGGGACCTGGAGGCGGCGCCGGATGACGCGTCGGAGGGGTGAAGTGCTGTTCAGCCTTCGTGCGCGCCGTCGCGCCGCGCCATCGCCGCGGCCGCGGTCGCCAGCCGTTCGGCGGCCGGCCGGCCCCCGTCGAAGAGAACGGCCAGCAAGTCGATCATGCCGCGCGCGTAGGCTTCGGCCGCTTCGGCCCGCCGCCCCGCCCCGGCCGCGTGCATCAGATCGTCGCCGGCGCGTTGCCGGGTCGCATCGAGGTGATCGACCTTGCGGAGCGCATTGGCGAGCATCGTCGCCGCGACGCTCCATTGCTCTTCCGTCATCGCCGGTCGCCCCATCGACTCCCTCCGCTATGATTCGCGTTCGTTGGTTCGCCGCTGCCCTTGCGTGAGGAGTTCGCGATGACCGATCGCCGGCCGACCGCCATCGCCCTGCCCGACGCATTGCGCTCGCCGCGGCTCGTCCTCCGCCCGCTCCGTCCGGACGACGCCGAGGCGATCTTCGCCGCAATCGACGAATCGCGTGAGCATCTGGCGGCGTGGATGACCTGGGTCGATGCGCACCGGATCGTCGATGACACCCGCGACTGGTGCGCTCGCGTTGCCGCGAACTGGCTGATCCGCAGTGAATTGATGCTCGGCATGTTCGACGCCGAGACGGGGCGCTTTCTCGGCGGCACGGGTCTGCATGTCCACGATTGGGATCGACGCCTCTTCGAAGTCGGCTACTGGATCCGGGCGAGCGAGCAAGGCAAAGGTTATGTCACGGAAGCGGTGGCGCGCCAGATCGACTTCGCCTTCGACGATCTCGACGCGCGACGGCTCGAACTGACCTGCGACGCGCGTAACGAGCGGAGTCGGCTGGTGGCGGTTCGCTGCGGCTTCGTCTACGAAGGTCGGCTGCGCAACGGCTTCGCCGCTCCGGACGACGCGGTCGCCGACGCGCTCGTCTTCGCGTTGACGCCCGGCGATGTGTCCGCCCGTCGGTCCGGCTGATTTCGGCGGCGCTCACCGCGGTTGCTGGTCGCTCAGTTCGTGTTCGGAGCCGTTATTGCTTTCGTCTTCGAACGTCAGATCGATCGGTTCGACATCGCCCAGGGCGAAGCCGATCACCCGGTCGTCGAGATCGCCGAGCGCCGCTCCAAGGCGTTCGCCGAGCGCGCGCGCATCCGGATCGGTCGCGACGTCGAGCAGCACGTAGAGGACGAGCCCGCGCCCTTCACGCTCCACCATGGCGATCCTCCTTCAATGGCCGGCGAGCGCTGTCGCTCGCCGTCGCCGCAGGCGTAGCACGCCATGGGCCAGCGCTCTCGTCGCGTTTCCCACTCCCGCGGCCGCCGGGATCGTCGAGGGAGTCAGCGCCCTACTTGGGAGGCTGGACGGGACATCCGACGACGCAGCCATAGCCGTTGCCCGGGCAAGGGACGCCGCAGCCGCCGGCGCCGAACACGCAGGCCTCGCCGGGCCCGCACTGACTGTCGCTCGTGCATCCGACGACGTTGCAGGTGATCCCGATTTCGCCGCAGATCGACGATCCGCTGAACGTGGCAAAGCAGCGGCAGTCGTTGGCGATCGGCCCGCACACGTTGACGGCGTGGCAGTAGTCCGCTGGTTCGGAGCAGGCTCCCGCCATCACGCAGACGCCGAGCCGGCAGACGTTGCCGGAGCCGCAGGCGCTCCCGTTCGGCTTCACGCGGCAACGGCCATGCTTGCAGTGTCGGCAGGGGCCGCAAGGTTTCTGGCACGTTGCGGCGCTCGCCTTCCCGCCGGAGCCGGCCAGGGCGCCGCCGAGGGCCAGCCCGAGGACGCCCCGCCGCGAAGTGATCGTCGCCCGCTTCACCGCCGCGTCGAACCGCTCGCCGTCCATGTCGTCGTCGCCCTCCGCCGGTCGGTCCGTTGGCGCCGCGGTCGCCCAGGGCGCTCGGAGCGCGGTTGCATCGCCATGCTACACGTTGGACGCCGCGGCGTCGTCATCGGCATTGCCGTCTGTCGCCAGCCCGACCGGCCGGCTCCGCGTCCATCACTGGTTGCCGCTGGGATAGGTGATCTCGTAGCCGGCGCCGCGGCGCGGCAGATCGACCGCGACGAGCACGCCGTCCGGCCCCGGCCGCAGATCGACCGTGGCTGCGACGCTGCGGTCGTGCGGCCCGCTCATTTCCGGCGCGATCGCCAGATAGACCGCGTCCGCCTCGTCGTGTTCGGGCCAAAGCGCGGCGAGCGCGGCGTCCGGCCGCAGTTCGATGCCGAGCAGCGCCCCCCGTTCGCCGACATCGATCGTCGCGTCGGCCGGGATCGCCTCCCCCGGCTCGCCCGGCCCGGCGACGAAGCGAAGGACATTGCGCTCCGGCAGGAGATCGACCCGCAACGGCTCCAACGGCGGCATCGCTCAGCCTCGCCGCTCGAACGCGCAGCGGATCCGGGCGCCACCCTGATCGTCTTCCAGGTCGGCCGCGCCGTGCCGCGCGAGCGGGATGATGTCGCCAGTCGCCGATTGGCCAAGTAGGTAGCCCCAGGCGGTCCAGCCACCGTCGTCGGTGCGCAGCAGCCCGTCGAGCCGGACCCGGCCGAACCCGCCGCCGAGCGCCGTCAACTGGTCGAGCAGATCGTCGGCCAGCGCCGCGAACAGCGCCGCGAGGTTGGAGCCGGTTCCCTGAATCGGCGCCGCAATCGTCACCTCGTCGGCGGGCGGCGGTTGCGCGCGGCCGGTCGCCAGCGCGACGACGCCGCGCAAGCCGGCAAGGATGGCGTCGCGCGGCGTTTCGCCGGTCGCCACGATCCGCGCGACGCGGTCGTCGTCCCACGGCGCGATCCGCGTCTCGCCCGCTTCGGCCGGATCGCCACGCTCGGGCGCGTTCGACATGAAGAGCCTCCCGCTGCCAGGTTCGCCGTCGATATGGCGGCCACTGCGCCGCGTCGCATGCGGCGAGCCGCGTCGGGCGGATGGTACGTCGATTGCTACTGCGGCGCCGCGACGGTGTTTCGACACAGGCGCTGGGGCAGCGCGCGAGGAGGTTGCGGCGACCGTGAAGATCGGCGATGTCGATGTCATCGAAACGGTCAAGGCGACGGCGCGCGATTTTCTCGACGACGACCTGCAAGGCGCCGCGGCCGAGGTCGCCTACAACGTCATCTTCGCGATCGTTCCCCTCCTCATCTTCCTGACCGCGCTGTCGGTCGCGATCGGTCATGCGTTCGGCGTCACCATGGCCAATATCACCGACTGGTTGTTCACCCGCTCCGGCTTGCCCCGGCAGACGGCGATGGTGTTGCGCGGCCCGATCGAAAACGTGATTCAGAGCCAATCGGGCGGCATCTTGTCGATCGGCCTCGTGCTGGCGATCTGGGGCGCCAAGAACGGCGTTTCTTCGCTGATGAAAGCGCTGAACGTGGCCTTCGACGTCAAGGAAACGCGGCCGTGGTGGAAAACGACCGGCATCTCGCTCGCGTTGACGATCGGCGTCGGGCTGGCGTTCGCTGTGGCGTCGCTCCTGTTGATCCTCGGCAATTCGATCGGCGGCGCCATCGCCGCCCTTTTCGGCCTCGGGTCGGCCTGGAACGGCGTTTGGGGCGTGTTGCGGATCGTCCTGAGTCCCGTATTGCTGATCGTCGGCGTCGCCGTCTTCTACTGGGCCGCCCCGAACGTCAAGGCGCCGTTCAAATGGCTGACGCCCGGCTCGGTGCTGGCGGTCGTCTGCTGGATCGTGGCGACCCTCGTCCTCCAGTTCTATTTCCGCTTTGCCGCCGGTTATGTCACCGCCTACGGCATCCTCGGCGGCATGCTGGCGTTCATTTTCTGGTTTTACGTCATGGCGCTGATCCTCCTCATCGGCGGCGAGCTCAACTCGGTGCTGGCCCGGGCGCATTCGCCGAAAGCGCAAGCGCAGATCGCCGCGCGCCCCCGCCAGGGAGCCGAACTCGGCGCTGCCGCGCTCGACAAGGGCGAGGGCGGTGACTCGGAGGCGACGCGAGCGGTCGCTCCACCGCGGAGCGACGCGGCTCCCGCCTCCCGTCGGACGAACCGGTTGCTCGGCTACGCGGTGATCGGGTTGGCCGCCATCGCCAGTTGGCGCCGGCGCGCCCGCGCCTGAGCCCGCGGCCGACCGCCCCGGCCATCGTTCCACGTGGAACCGTGGGCGGAGGCTTCTGGTATCCTGCGAGATGTTCCCGGCAGCCCCGCACCCGACGTTTCGACGGCGGCGAAACCTTCGCCGCGGCTGGGGCGTTAGAGGTGCGGAGAGGAGCGAAGCTGCCGGGATGGAAATGACGCTCACATGGACGACAGCGGGCATCGGCGCAACCGTCGCGCCGCGCCGCGGGAGTCGAATCTTGGCGGCAGACGACGCCGATCTCGTCGGGCGTGCCCGTGCGGGCGACCAGGTCGCCTTCGCTCGACTGTTCGAGACCTACCAGGCCCCGATCCTCAACTACCTCCACCGCATGGTGGGGGATCGGGCGGTTGCCGAAGACCTGACGCAAGACGCCTTCATCAAGGCGTACAATGCCTTGCCCGGCACCCGGCCCGATCTGGCGTTCAAACCGTGGCTCTATCGCATCGCCACCAACACCGCGATCAGCCACTTGCGCCGCCGGAAGATCGTGCAGTGGATCCCGTTTCTCGCGGGTCACGATCATGCCGGCGGCGACGCGGTCGAGGGGATCGTCGGGCGGCGGCAGGACATTCAGCAGGCGCTCGCGAAACTGCCGCAGCATTACGCGGCCGCGCTCTTGTTGCGGCACTACCAGGGGCTTTCGTTGGCGGAAACGGCTGGCGCGCTCGGCATCACCGAAAATGCGGCGAAACTCCGCTTGTTTCGGGCCCGCAAGGCGTTTGCGGAAGCGTATGAGCCCGCGAAAAACGCCGCGCCGGCCTTGAGCGCCGAAGGCGATTGGGGAGATGGGCAGTGATCTCGCATGACCGCGCCCAGCGTCTCCTTTCGCTGCGCCTCGACGAACTCTTGCCGCCGGCCGAGCATCGCGCCTTGCAGGAGCATCTCGCCGCCTGTCCCGAATGCCAGTTGTTCGCCCATCAGGCCGAAGCGCTGGCGCACGATCTGCACGGATTGCCATTTTTGCCGCCGAGCCCAGCGGTGTCCCGCACCGTCCTGGCCGAAATCCGGCGCGGCGATCCGGGCTTTTCGCCGCTCGCCTGGCTCGGCGGCTTGCGCTTTTCCTCCGGACCGGCGCTGGCCGTCGTCAGCAGTTTCGTCCTGATCGCGGCCGTGGCCTTCACCGTTTCGCTCGCGCTCAAGCCGCCGGCCGACGCCGACCAGACGGCGACTACGGCCGCGGTGGCGCTCGCCCCGCAGACGCCGACGCCCCACTCCATCGCCGCGCCGCCGGATGCGACCCTGCCGCCGACGCAGCCGCCCGCGCCGACGACCGTCGCCATCGCGGTCGCGACCACCCGGCCGGTTCAACTGGCGCCGACGGCGACCCGCACCGTCAGCATCCAGGCGCCGCCAACGCCGACGCCGACCGTCGCGCCGGTGAACGACGCGCCGCCGGTCGAACCGCCGGCGATCGTGGTCGCCACCGACGTGCCGCCGGCTCCGACGGAAGCGCCGCAATTGGCGCAAGGCGACACGCCGCAGTCGATGGACCTGGCGCAATCGGCGCACAAAGGCGGCAAGAGCGGCCAGAAGGCGGCGGCGCAGCCCGCCGACGCCAACCAGCCGCTCAGCGGCGCAGTCGATGCCGCGCCCCCTACGGACGCGAGCGCCGGCAACGGCGGCGTGGCCGACGCGAACTCCGGCTCCGGCGACGTCGGCACGTACGATGCCGCCGTCCAGCCGACCATCGCGCCGACCGATGCGACGCCGCCGCCCGACGAAAGCGCGCAGCCGACGATCGCGCCAGCGAGCGACCAGCAAACGGGCGATCAGCAGCAACTCGATGCGCCCCAGGCGCAGCCCGGGCAGGGCGCCGCCGACGCGACCGCGACGGCCCCGGCCGCCGACGCCGGGCCGCCGACGCCGACCCCCTTCCCGACCTTCCCGCCGCTGCCGAACGGCTTCGGCGACAGCCGGATGCAGGTGTCGCTGACGGCCGGGCAAAATGGCAAGCCGGCGTCGATCTCGGTCGCGCCGGTGCCGCCGACGCCGACGCCCGTGCCGACCGCCACCGCGACGCCCGATCCCGCGTCCGTCACGCCGACGCCCGCGCCGGACGATGGCACGCCGGCCGATCCGGCTTCCTGAACCGGACGACGTCGAATCGAGGGAAGCGAACGGCGGGAGGCGGCGATCCTCCCGCCGCTCGTTTGACGAGGCCAGGCATCCGACGATTTCCACCCGGGTGGACGGCCCACCGCCCGCGCCGCGTACAATCGATGGCGGAGGCGGACGAGGAGACGGAGCGCGAGGGGCAGGACAAGCGATGCGGGAATTGCCGCCCCCGGCGGAGCCGGATGCGGGCGTGCGCTTCGGACGCACGCTGATCGTCGTCGTTGCGGGCGATGTCTTGCTGCAGGATGTCGAGGGGATCGTCGTGGCTGCCAACGCCCGCGGCGTGATGGGCGCCATTCTGGCGCCCGGTCTGGTCGGCTTGCGTTCGCTCGGCGGCTCCGAGATCGAACGGGAAGCGATGGCGCAGGCTCCGCTCGATCTCGGCGCGGCGATCGTCACCGGCGCCGCCGGTCTCGAACGGCGCCATATCGCCGCCGTCATCCACGCCGTCGTGCACCGCTCGCTCGGCGACACCGCCCGCATCGAACATGTCCGCCGCGCCGTTGGCGCGGCCCTCGTCGCCGCCGACCGGGCCCGGCTCCGCACGATCGCCATGCCGTTGCTGGGCGTCGAAGCCGACCGCACCGACGCCAGCGCGCTCATCACCGTCATCGTCGACGAGTTGGTGGCGGCGCTGCGCCGCTCGACGTTGCGTCTCGATCGCGTCGTCATCGCCTGCCGCTTCGACGAACAGGCGACGGAAACCCGCGCCGCGGTGCGGCGGGCGCGCGAGCGAGCGTGGCCCCGCCCGGCATGACCGCGCCGCCGATGGGACCGCGCCGCTGGCGGTGGGAAGGTCTCGCCTGGCAAGTCATGCGCCGGCTGTCGCGTCGCCGGCTGGATGCCTGGCTGCGGCTGGCCGGCGGCGACCGCGCTCCCCTCGACCAGATTCGCATCGCCACGCTCAATCTGCCGGATGAGGTGGTCGCAGGCGCGTTCTCGCGCGTCCGCGCCATCGACCGCTGGCCGCTGGCCTGGAGTTGGGCCGGGCAACGCTTGCTCGGCGAATCGCGCGATTTCGCGCGGGCCGGCCGCGCCCGCGACTCGGCGCGGTCTCGCGCCCACGCCGCCCTCGCCTTCCATGTCGCCACCTGGCTGACCCTCGACGATCAGAAGACGCTGCGCGCGCTTCGGGCGTCGTCGGCGGCGCTGTTCCGGCAAGCCCTGCCGGCGACGATGCCGACGGTCCACGGGCTCGACATTCCCTGGCGGGCCAAACGCCTCCCCGCCTATCTCGCCGCGGCGACGACCCCAGCCGCGCCACTGGCCGTGGTGCTGAACGGTTCGTCGACCAGCAAGGAAGAGACGATTCGGTGGGCCGACGCCTTTCTCGCGGCAGGCGTCGCGCTGTTGGCGCTCGATTGGCCCGGCACCGGCGAAGCGATGTTGACCACGGAGATCGCCGCCGATTGCGACGATATCGTCGACGGCATTGTCGCCGCCATCGAAACGCACCCGCTCGGACGGCAGATCGACGCGCGTCGGCTCGGTCTCGTCGGCTTCAGCCTCGGCGCCGTGCCGGCCGTCCGCACCGCCGCGCTCGATCGGCGGGTGCGCGCGACCGTCGCCGTCACGCCGCCGTTTGACCCGCCGGCGTGGCTCCCCTACGCCAACGGCCTCTTGCTGGCGCATCTCGCCAGCGGCGTCGGCGGCTACCAGGCGCTCTACGATCTCGCCCCGTCGTTCAGTCTTGCGCCCTACGCCACGCGCCTCGTGACGCCGCTGCTCGTGCTCGGGGCCGGCCGCGATCTGGTCGTGCCGCCGAACGAAGCGCTCCGACTCGCGGCCGCCGCCGGCGAGCGCGGGTCGCTGCTCTGGTACCCCGACGCGAGCCACGGCCTCTATGCCGAGTTGTCCGACTGGACGGCGCTCGCCGCCGCCTGGCTGCGCGACGTGCTCGTCGATGGCGCGCCGACGCCGCCCTCCACCTGGGTGGACCGCCTCGAACGCTGACGGCCGCCGGTCCGATTCGCGTCGCTTGATCTGAAGATTATGTCAATAAGAAACGTTCGCGCCCTGAGAATCCGGCCGCGCCCTCCTTCGTCATGCTGGGGCCGCAGCCGAAGCATCGCGTTCTTCGCCACCGACGATCGACGAGGTCCTTCCTCCGTCAGGATGACAACCCCGACCGTCAGGATGACAATCGCGACCGTCACGACGACGAACGAGACCGCTCAGAGCCAGTCGATCCGCTTGAAGAGCGCGAGCAGACCGAGCGCCAGCACGACCATCCCCGCCAGCGCCGCCGGATAGCCCCAGGTCCATTCGAGTTCCGGCATGTTGACGAAATTCATGCCGTAGATGCTGGCGATCAGCGTCACGGACATCAGGATGATCGACCAGGACGTCAGCCGCTTCACCACCTGGTTGAGCCGGTAGGACGTCATCGACAGATTGGCGTCGAGCGCGCTCGAAAGCACATCGCGATAGGTGTCGACGGCGTCGGTGACGCGCATGATGTGGTCGTAGACATCCTGGTAGTAGACGATCACCGCCGGGTCGAACACGGGCGCGTCGCGGCGCACCAGCCGGTTCATCACGTCCCGCTCCGGCGCCACGATCCGCCGCACGTCGAGGAGATTGCGTTTCAGCCGAAAGATTTCTTCCTGCGTTTGCGCTTCGCCGCCGGCGAAGATCTCGTCCTGGAGCGCGTCGATCTGCTCGGCCACGCCGTCGATGACCGGAAAATAGTCGTCCACGATCGCGTCGAGGATGGTGTAGACGAGAAAGCCGACCGTCCGGTTTTCCTTGTGCGCGACATTCGCCTGCCAGCGCTGACGGGTTTCTTCGAGCACCGGCGGCCGTCCGTCGTGGACTGTCATGACATAATTCTTGCCGATGAAAAACGCGATCTCCTGGCCGCGAGGGCTGCCGTCACACAGTTCGAGCGTGTAGAAAATGAGGAAAAAATAGCCGTCGTATTCGTCGAGTTTCGGCCGCTGGTGCTGGCGTATCGCGTCTTCGACCGCCAGCGGATGGAATCCGAATTCGCCCGCCAACAGATCGAATTCGTCCGGCGTCGGATCGGCGACGTCGACCCAGAGGAGAGCGGACGGGTCGGCGACGAGTTCGCTGATCCCTTCCGGCGAAACGGTTTCCCGCACGTCTTCGCCGTTGCGATCGATGCAGACCGTGATCATCGCCCCCTCGCCGCCTTCGCCGCCGTGTCCTGCGCGGCATGATAGCGGCTCGGGCGGCCAGCGAGGTCAGGCGAGCGGCGGGCGCATCCGGAGCGGCAGTCGCCCCGCGAATCCGAGCGGCAGGCCCATCCGCAACGCAATTTCGGCGACGAGCGCGAGCAACGCCAGCGTCAGGGGCGCCGGCCAGATCGGCCGATACTCGCGCAGCGGCGAGCCGGGCAAGCCGCCGGCGAAGACGCCGCTGGCGTCGTCGAGCGACAGCACGCGGCCGCCGGTGCGGGCCGCGATCGCGCGCAGCAGATCGGCCCCGCCCGGCGCCGGCTGCAACTCGGGGGAGGGGGGCACGGCGAAGCCGGCGGTTTCGGTCCGCGTCTGGCCGTTGGCGGCCTGGGTGATGTCGATCTGATAGGCGCCCGACTGCGGCGCGTCGACGCGCAATTGGTATTGCCCCGGCCCGGTCTGGGCCAGCGTCTGCTCCGGCAATTTCGTTCCGTTCGGCGCGATGATCGTCGCTTTCGTCGTCGCCAGCCCGCTGAAATCGGCGCCGGTTTCCGATCCCGCTTCGTTGACGGTGATGACCGCCTGCGGGCCGTCGCGCGCGACGCCGACCGTCAACGGCCGGTTTTCGGGATCGGGCAGCGCCCAGCGCAGCATCGAATTCCAGAATTCGCCGTAGCGCGCCCACGTCGGCCAGTTCGCGGCGAAATCGACCCCGTCGTCGGCGGTCCAGGCGATCACCCGGCCGAGGCCGTATTGCCATTTCGCCAGCACGGGATCGCCTCGGCCGCTCGTCAGGATGACCTGTGCGTCGGGCTTCGCTTGGGCGTAGTCATAACCGTCGAGATGCGGCAACTCTTGCGGCGTGAAGCCGGTCATGATCGGGCTCGGCGTGGTCTGGATCGGCTGAAAATCGCCGCGGATGATCGACTGGCTGCCGGCGCTTTGCGCTTCCTGCAACGCCAGTTTGGGGATGTCTTCCGGCTTGTCGGTGAAGTGGTACCGCCCACCCCCCTGATCGGCGAGAAAATTGAGCAGATCGGTGTCGGCGTCTTGCCCGATCGCGATCGTCGAGAGGGTGGCGTGGTCGCTCGCCGCGTCATCGAGCAGTTTCTGATAACTCTCGCGGGTGCCGGTGCGCGCCTTGCCGTCCGTCATCAGCACGATGTGGCGGACATCGGCGGAAACATTGCGAATGGCGTCGAGACCGGCCGAGAGGGCGGGGAGAATTTCGGTGCCGCCGTCGGCGCTGACGCCGGCGATGCGCCGTTCGATGTCTTGCCGCGTCGCTTCGCTGTCGATCGCGGTCATCGGCACGACCCATTCCTGCTCGTCGTTGAAGGCCAGCACCCCGAATTCGTCGCCGATCGACAGCGACTCGACCGCCAGCCGAGCCGCTTCTTTCGCCATCTCGATCTTGGCCGCGCCGCCGAGCGGGTCGTAACTCATCGAGCCCGACTTGTCGAGAATCACGAGCAAGGCGACCTTTTGCCGTTGCCGCCCGTCCGTCACCTTGACCGTCACCGGCAGCGTGTCTTCCAGTTTCGTGCCGGCGTAGCCGCCCGGACCGTAACTCGACGTGCCGCCGACGACGATCAGGCCGCGGCCGAGCGTGCGCGCCGCTTCCTGCAAGCCGGCCAGTTGATCGAGCGACAACTCGGCGGCGGCGACGTTGTCGAGGATGAAGGCGTCGTATTGACCGAGATCGGAGAGGCGGGTGGGGGCGTGCAACGGGTCGGTCACCGTCACCTGGACGCCGCTCTTGCCGAGCGCCCCCTGCAGCATTCCCGGATCGGAATTCGGCGGGGCGACGAGGAGCACGCTCGGCTTGTCGCGCACGACGAGCGCCAGCGGCAGGCGATCGTTGTCGGGAAAGCGGTCGTCGTTCGGGACGCCGCCGACGCGGACCTCGATCGCATGAAAGCCGGGGGTCAGGCCGGTCAATTGAAAGGCGTGGGAACTGAGCCCGGCGGGAAAGGTGACCGACTCCTGCGCTTTGGGCTGGCCATCGACCCAGACGCCGAGCGTCCCGGCGCCCCCGGTGCCGGTGCTGACGCTGGCGACGACGGGAATCGGCTCCCCCATCCAGGCGGACGAGGGAACCGTCGCGCCGTCGATCCGAAGATCGCCTTCGCCGACGCCGGCCAGCGGCACGACGTCGATCGGAATGCCGTCGGCCGCGGCCTGCGCCGCCTGATCGAGCGCCCGGCCGACGTTTTCCGCGCCGTCCGACAGCAGCACGACTCGCCGCGCGCCGCCGAGCGGCAACGCCCGCGCCAGCGCCAGCGCCGAGCCGATGTCGGTGTAGTCGGCGTTAGCCGGCGCCGCCTGCGTCCAGCCGGGATCGAGTTGGCGCGCGGCGGTCGCCGGGGCGGCCAGCGCCGGGTCGGCGCCGAACGTCACGACCGCTGCGCGATCGGCCGCGCCGGCGTCGGCGGCGGCCGTGTTCACCCAGGACGCCGCCGATTGTTCCGTTTCATCCGAAATCGAGCGGGAACGATCGACGACGAAAACGGTCGACGACCGGCCGGCGCCGCTCGCCAGCAACGGCTGGGCGATGGCCAGAATCAGCAGGGCGAAGGTCGCCAGCCGCAGCCAGAACGCCGCGGTCGGCAGACGGCCGCCGCGCACCCCGAAGCGCCAGCCGGCGAAGCCGAGGAGCGGCGCCGCGAGGAGAAGCCAGAACCATTGCGGCTGGGCGAAGGAAATCGACATAACAATATCCTATGCCGTCGAACGGCCGGCGAAGCGGCGTGACGCGCCAGGGCGGCGGCGCGTGAGGGCGACGATCCATTCGACGGCGAGCAGCGCCAGCCCGAGCAGCGCCAGCGGCGGCCAGAGTTCGGCGAGCGAAGCGCGGGTTCCGACGTCGCCGCCGGCTTTGGCGCGGGCGAGCGTCGCCGCCAGATCGGGGTTGGGTCGCAAATCCGATTCGCGCGGATGCCCGGCGTTGACGGTGAAGGAGCCGCCCCCGCGCGGATGACCGGCGGCGTCGAGTTCCTGCACGGTGTAGGTTCCGGGCGTCCCGGTGTCGGAAAAGACCACGTCGCGCAGTTGATCGGCGATCACGCTGTCGCCGGCCTCCACCCCGGTGGACGTGGGCGCGGCGACCGGGAGATCGACCGGCTTGCCGTCCGGCGGCGTGATGCGCACGGTCGCCGCGCCGGCGCGCGGACGGTAGGCGAGGGGATCGCCGAGCGGAAGGGACGGCGGCAGCGGATTCGGCGCCAGTTCGGCGACGGCGTTGGCGATCAGGATCGGAAACGCCACGCGCTGCGGCAGATTCGATTGGGTCAGATCGAACGCCAGCACGATCGCCGGCTGGTTGTCGACCCGGTCGCGAAAGACGAGCGGACCCTGGTCGGCGCCGACGACCTCGTCCTGGCCGCGGTCGAGTTGATAGATCGGCGCGGAGCCGAAGGTCGCGCCGGAGAGATCGACGCCTTGCAGCAACGGGTCTTGCGCCCGCAAGCGGCTGACGGTCGGATTGGTCATCACGCCGTTCGTCGCGAACGGGCCGCCGGCCGGCGGATCGACGAACAGCAATGGCGCGCCGGGCTGGGGCGCCGCGTCGGCCGGCGGCGCAGTCCGGTCGAACACGATCAGATCGTACGTGTGGCCGGCGATTGCGGCGGCGAAGCCGTCGGTCGGCTGACTCGTCACCTGCGCGCCCGGCAGCGCCGAAAGGGCGCGCTGCAAGGCGGCCGGCGCGTCCGAGACGAGCAGGATGTCGAGTCCGAGACTGCCGGCGGCGTTGCCCTGCGCCACGAGCGACGCTTCGTTGTCGGCGGCCAGCGCGTCGGGCGCGTCGATCTTCACGCTGACGCGTTGGGCGCCTTGCGGCAACGCCCAGGTCAATTCGGCCGAACCGCCGTTCGGCGGCAACGTCACCGGCTGCCGGCTCACCTCGAGACCGTCGCTGTCGAGCGCGACCGGCGCGGAGACGGCGGTCGGGCCGAAATTGAGCAATCGGGCATAAAGTTGCGGCTGCGCCGGGTGCTGGGGGTCCGTCCGCGACGAAAGATCGACCACCGCGACATTCGGCGCCGTCGCGCCGGTCGCCGCGCTGCCGACCAGATGGAGCGCGACCGGCGCGCCGAGGCGGTCGGCCGTGCCCGGATCGGCCGCGACCGCGCCGTCGGTGATCACCGAAACCTGATCGTCGAGGCCGGGCAACAGCAGATCGTGCGCGAGCGTCAGCGCGGCGTCGAGATCGGCGCGGCCGCCCGGAGGGGCGACGCTGGCGATCCGCTCCCGCAACGCCCCGAGCGACGCGCCGTCGGTGGCGCTGTACGACACGGTGCGGGTGCCGAGCAGCAGCACCGTCGCCACGTCGCCTTCGCGCAGATCGCTCAATTCCCGCAACGCTTCGGTCCGCGCCGCCTCGAAGCGGGAGCGGCCGTCCGGCGTGTCGGTTGCGCTCATGCTGGTCGAGCCGTCGATCAGCAAGATCAGATGGCGTGGCTCGCTGCGCAGGTCGAGGCCGAGGGCGCTCATCGCCCGGCTCGTCACCGGCCGCGCCAACGCCAGCGCCAGCGCGGCGGCGATCAACAACTGCAAGATCAGCAGGAGCGTGATCGGCGGCCGGCGAAAGCGGGTTTGCTCCGTCGTCCGCGGATTGGCGGCCAGCCAGAAGCGGAGCGACGGGATCGGCCGCGTCTGCGGCGTCACGTTCCGCATGTGCAGCACGACGATCGCCGGGAGGCTGATCAGCGCCAGCAAGCCGAGCGGGACGAGGACGCTCATGCGACCACCCCCATCCGGTGCAACGCTTCCAGCGCCAGATCGTCGAACGGACGAGAGGTGAGCAAGCGGATGTAGAGCGCTTCCTCATCACGCGCGGCCGCTTCGAGTTCGTCGAGCCAGCCGGCGACCGCGCGCGCGTAGCGCCCGAGGAGATCGTCGTCGGGGGTGAGCCGCAGCCGGCCGCCGTTTTCCAGATCGATCAATTCGACCAACGGCCGCATGGTCGTCGCCCCGCCCGTCAGATAGCGGCCGGCCAGATCGGGCGCGATTTCGGCTTCGTCGAGCGTCTGGATGACGACCGCGTGCCAGCCGCGCGAGCGCAACGTCCGCAGCGCCGCCCGCAAGTCCTCCGGCTCGCCGGCGAGCAGATCGGAGACGAGGATGGCGACGCCGGGCCGGCGCCGCGCCCGCACATAGCGTTCGACGCTCTCTGCCAGCGACGTGCCGGGCCGGGTTTGCAGCGTCTCCAGATAGCGCAACATCGGCACGATGTTGGCGCGGCCTTGGGCCGGCCCGAACATGCGGTCGAGATCGGGGCCGAATGGCGCGATCGTCAGCCGGTCGAAATGCCACAAGGCGACATAACCGAGCGCGCCCACGACGCGCCGGGCGTAGGTGAATTTGGTCGGCGCCTCGTCGGCGCCGCCCCAATCCATCGAATCGCTGGCGTCGAGGAGCATATGGACGCTCAGTTCGGTCGTCACTTCGCTCAGCCGGACGAAGAGGTTGTCGAGCCGGCCGTAGGTGTTCCAGTCGATCCGGCGAAAATCGTCGCCCTGGCTGTAATTCTTGAAATCGGCGAACTCGGGCGACGAGCCGCGCCGGCGGGAGCGATGTTCGCCGGCCAGCCCTTCCGCCCGCACGCGGCCGGAGAGGAGCACCAGCCGCCGCACCCGCGCCAGCAACGCTTCGTCGAAGAGGGGAGTCTCATCCGGGACGGCCTCGACCGTCGGCGTGGCCGCGCCGCGCCCGAACGTGGGGAGCCAGGCGGGGCGCATCAGGGATTGCCTTCCGTGAAATAGCGTTCGACCACCGAACGGTAATCGGCAGGCACGCGATTGCTGTCGGGGCCGGCCTGCCCGACGTCGCCCTGCACGGCCGAGCCCGACCCGGCGGTGACGCCGGCGCCGCTGCCGCGCATCGACGAGCCGCCGTTGTCCGAGGTTTGCACGTTCTGATTGCTCGGCGGCCCGGACGGCAGTTCGAGCGTCTGGTTGATCGGTTGCGCCGATCCTCCCGGATTGCCGCCTTTGCCGTCGCCGTTCGAGACCCGCTGCTGGGCCGGAACGCCTTTCTGGTCGGTTTGCTGCTGGCCGCCGGCCGCGCCGTTCGCCTGATCGGGCGGAACCTGATGTTCGGCGTCGCCCGATCCGGCGCCATTGCCCTGGCCGGATTGCTGGCCCGCTTGCGGCGCCCCGCCGGAGCCGTCGCGTTGCCCGTTCGGTCCCGACTGCGCGCCTGCCTGGCCCGCGCCCTGCTCGCCCTGGCCCGGCTGCCCGGCCGCTCCCGACTGGCTCGCGCCATCTTGCGAACCCTGCTGCCCCTGGCCTTGCTGACCGTTTTGTCCGGCCTGGCCCTGGCTGGCGCTGCCGGATTGGGCGTCGGCGGCTTGCCCGGCGTCGCCTGACTGGTTCGCGCCCGGCTGACCCGATTGCGGCGCGCCCATCTGGCCGTCCTGGCTCTGGCTGCCGGGCGCCGCTGCGCCGCCGGCTTGCTGGGCCGCCTGCGCCTGCTGCATCTGGCTCGCCAGGTCTTGCTGCGAGACGACCTGCTGGCCCGTCTGCTCGACCGCGTTCGCCAGATTTTGCATCCCTTGCTGAGCCGTCTGATCGCCTTGCCGCAACCCGCTCGCCGCGGATTGCGCCGCCTGCTTCAGCGGCGCGTTGGTGTCGCTCATCTGGCCGGCCGCCTGATTGAGATCGTTCGCCAGCGACGTTCGCGACGACGGCGAAATCTGGCCGGCGTTCGGCGCGAGGTTGCGCAGGTCGTTCGCCGCTTGCGGATAGTTCCCCTGGGAAATGTTGTCGGCCGCGCTGCTCGTGACGGCGTGATCCTGGAGGGCGTTCGCCAGCGTCTGCAGATCGTGTTGCGCCTGGTTCGATTGGGCCGACCGCTGCAACACATCGTTGACTGTCGGCGGCAGTTGCTGCGGGCCGGGCGCGGCGGCCGGCTGCGACGGCTCCGGCCGCTGCACAGCCGGCGTGAAGACGGGCGCCGCCGCGTTCGCCAGCGGCGGAATGCCGCCGCCGATGCCGCGCAGAAACGCCAGCGCGACCAG
>JAICJJ010000523.1 GCA_025928535.1 Thermomicrobiales bacterium | reverse complement strand
CGCCCGCGTCGTGGGGCTCGCTGTCCCCGGTCCCGCCGCCCAGCCCTTGTGGATGGTCGCGGGGCGACGCGCGTCGCCCGGCGCCCGCATCCAAGTGCAATTTCCGGAGGTGCTCCCGATGGCCGACTCCAACCTCCGCGACGCGCTCGAGGCGCTCGCCTCCGGCCGCCTCTCCCGCCGCGCCTTCATCGCCCGCGCCACGGCCCTCGGCTTGACCCCCGCGCTCGCCCGCAGCCTCGCGGGCGACCCGTCCGTCGCGCTCGCGGCGCCGGTCACGCAGAGCGCCACGCCCGCCGCCGGTCAGGGCAAAGGCGCGGTCGGCCCCGCCTCCGACGTCGTCTCCTTTTCCTCGTTCAACGTCGACCAGGCGCCGCTCGAAATTCAGGCCGGCAAGATGGATCTCTATCTTTACGGCCTGAAAACGGCGGGCGCCAAAGACCTCGCCGCCAACCCGAAAGGGGTCTCGCTGATCGAGGCGCCGGCTTCGACCCTGTCGCTGATCCTCAACCCCGCGCCGCCCCGGCAAGGGGAGATCAACCCGTTCGCGATCAAGGAAATCCGGCAGGCGATGCAATTCCTGGTCGATCGCGATTTCATCGCCAACAGCATCTATCAGGGGCGAGCGCGGCCGATGCTCTGTTCGGTCAGCCCGCTCGATTATGACGAGTTGACGGTTTTCGACACCCTCCGCCAGTCGGGCATGCGCTACGACGCCGAATTCGCCAAAGGCGTCATCACCGAGCAGATGCAAAAAGCGGGCGCGACCCTCGCCAACAACGTCTGGACCTTCCAGGGGCGGCCGGTCCTCGTCAAGATCGTGACCCGCGTCGAGGACGAACGGCGCGACATCGGCGATCTCGTCCGGGCGGCGCTCGAAAAACTCGGCTTTCAGGCGCAGCCGATCTACCAGCCGTTCGGCCCGGCGACGCTGGCCGTCTATTCGAGCGACCCGATCACCTTCCAGTGGCATATCTACACCGAAGGCTGGGGCCGCTCCGCGCCCGACCGCTACGATTTCGGCACGATCAACCAGATGTACGCGCCGTGGCTCGGCAACATGCCGGGTTGGCTCCAGACCGGCTTCTGGCAATACCAGCAGCCGGATCTCGACAAGCTCGGCCAGCAACTCTACAAGGGCCAATTCAAGAACCGGCAAGAGCGGGACGACCTCTACCGGCAGATGACCGCGCTCGGCATCTCCGAAAGCGTCCGCGTCTGGCTGGCGACGGCGCTGCAGAGTTTTCCCGTCCGCGACAGCGTCCAGAATCTCAACATCGATATCGTCGGCGGCCCGAAATCGCCCCTCAGCCTGCGGACCGCCAGCGTCGAAGGGGCGAAGCAACTCCGCGTCGGCCATCTCTGGGTCTGGACCGACCAGACGACCTGGAATCCGGTCGGCGGCCTGACCGACGTTTATTCGTCCGACATCTACAAGAATCTGGTCGATTCGCCCATCCTGAATCACCCGTTCAGCGGATTGCCGGTTCCCTTCCGGAGCGGCTACACGGTCGAAACCGCCGGCCCCGACGGCAAACTCGACGTGCCGGCCGACGCCGTCCTCTGGGACGCCAAAGGCGACGCCTGGAAGTCGGTCGGCAATGGCGTCAAGTCGGTCAGCAAAGTCACCTACGACTACGGGAAATTCTTCGGCACGCCATTCCACCATGGCCAGATGATTGCGCCGGCCGATCTGCTCTACTCGATCTCGCAGTCGTGGGAAATCGCCTACGACGACAAGAAACTGCAGATCGAAACGGCGCTCGGCATCACCAGCCGGCCGTTTCTGGAGACGTTCCGGGGCATCAAGCTCCTGCCCGACAACAAGGTCGACATCTACGTCGATTTCTGGCATTTCGAGCCAAGTTACATCGCGTCCTACGCGACGGCCGGCAGCGTCGCCACCCCCTGGGAATTGCTCTACGCGATGGACGACATCGTCTTCAACCAACGGCGCGGCGCCTACTCCAACACGGCCGCCGCCCGCTTCAACGTGCCCTGGCTCAGCCTCGTCACCGACGCCGACGCCCGCGCCGTGCAGCGCACCCTGCGCCAGTTCATCGCGCAAAAGAGTGTGCCGAAAGGGGTGTTCGTCCTTGACGGCAAGACGCTCGTGAGTCCGGAAGATGCCGTCGCGCGCTACAACGCGTCGTCGCAATGGTTCGACCAGACGAAATTGCTCGTCATCTCGAACGGCCCGTATCTCCTCGCCAAATACGACCCGCCGGCGCAATACGCCGAATTGCACGCTTTCCGCGACAAGGGCTATCCCTTCACCGCCGACGATTGGCGCTTCGGGCCGCCGCCGAGCCTCCAGATCGCGGCCCAGGCGCCGGCGTCGCTCAAGACCGGCGCGCCGATTTCGCTGCCGGTGACCGTCAAGGGGCCGGGAACCCTGTCGCTGCGCTACGCGCTGGTCGATCCGTCGGCATCCGAGCCGACCAAGTCGATCGTCGCGTCGGCCGACGTCAAGGGCGAAGGCGGCTCCTTCACCATCGACATCGGCGCCGACGTGACGGGCAAGCTCTTCCCGAGCGTCTACCAGCTCTATCTGCTCG
>JAICJJ010000557.1 GCA_025928535.1 Thermomicrobiales bacterium | reverse complement strand
GCCGCAACCGGATCGCGCGGCGCGCTATCGGGAGCGAATGGACGTCTACCGATGCCTGTACGACGCGCTCCGCCCGATCAGCCACGCCCTGTGAGCGAGCCGATGACGCGCGACGCCTTCGCGCCGGACGCCGGAGCCGTCCGCCGCCCGACGACCCTCTTGCCGACGGAGCGGCGGCAGCGCGTCTTCGAGGTCATCCTCGCCCGACATACCATCTCGATCGCGGAACTGGCGGAGCGGTTCGACGTCTCGCCGATGACGATCCGGCGCGACTTGCAGGCGCTCGAAGAACAGGGTCTGGTCGAATCGGTCCATGGCGGCGCGAAGCCGTCGACGCAAAATCCGTTCGAATTGTCGTTCGCCCAGCGCGAACTGGCCGACGCCGACGCCAAACGGGCGATCGGGGCGCTGGCGGCCGGGTTCGTGCGCGACGGCGAGGCGGTCGCCCTCGACGCCAGCACGACGACGCTGCAAGTCGCCCGCAATCTCGTCGGCCGGCAGCGGGTGACGGTCGTCACGAACGGGATCAAGACGGCGGCCGAACTGGGGCATCGGCCCGGCATCGAGGTGATCGTCACCGGCGGCCAGTTGCACCAGACGGCCAGTCTGGTCGGACCGTTCGCGCGGGCCACGCTGGAGCGGCTGCGGGTCGACTGGCTCTTCTTTTCGGTGACCGGCATCTCCGAGCAACTCGCCTTGATGGGGCCGAGCGAATTCGACGCCGAAGCGAAATCGGCGATGATGGCGATCGCCCGCCGCGTCGTCCTCGTCGCCGACGCCACGAAATTCGGCCGCGATTCCTACGTGCGGGTGGCGCAACTGGCGAACGTGCACGACCTTGTCACGGACGCGCGGATCGACGGCGGCTGGCGGGAACGGATTGGCGAGGCGGGGGTGCGGCTGCACGTCGCTGGCGCGACGTGATACGGTCCGCGCGTCCGTTTCGCCCCAACGCATGCTGGAGGCGCGCATGTCCGACGAGACGACCGCCGATCGGGTCGATCCCAATTCCGACGCATCGCGAATCACGCTGCGCGAAGGGATGCACGGGGCGCGCTACGGCGAAGTGCTGCTGGTCACCGGCCGCCTGAATCGGATCGAGGCGACGGTCTACAACACGCTGGGGCTGAGCGATTGCCCGGACGATCTGTGGCGGGCGCTCGATCCGGAGGCGATCAAGCGGGACTATCGCGCGCGTGCCGTGATTCTCAACGGCCCCCGCCATTTTCTGATGGACAAGGTCGCCATCGCCGATCCCGGGCAAGAGATTTTCACCTTTGGCGGGCTCCAGATGCGGCGGCTGGCGAGCGTGCCGCTGTCGCTGCCTGCGGTGCTCGGCGGTCTCCGTCGCGAGCCGTACCGCGAGCGGACGGTGAAGCGGACGACCGTCTACGTCTACGACCAGGGGCGCGCGGTGTACGAGTTGATCGCGCCGGACGGCGTGACCTATGTCATGCAGAGTTACTCGCTGGCGGTCGATCCCGCCCTGACCGAAGCGGACCTGCCGACGCTCGGCGACCGTCTGAAGTTGCCTGCTGGCTGGCGCTACCAGGTCCGCCGGCTCGAGGAAGAATGGTCGCTGCGGGTCGATGGGGAAGCCCGCGTCATCCAGGATGACCTCGACAACTCATACCAGCGCGTGGAGCCATCGTCCGGGGCGGACGACCGCACGGGCGGTTGATTCGTCGTTCGCCGTCTCGCGTTCGGGTCCGTCCCGCCCCTGCGGACGCCGCTGCATCCGTGCCTCGCATGTGGCGTTTCACCGCGAACGAAGCGCAATGCCGGCACCCGGATGGCACAAGGCGTGCGGCGGTCGGCAAGTCGGCGACAGCGGCTGCTCCGTGTCGCCGGCGATTCACCTTGGCATGCCCGGTCCGGCATGGCGCCGGGTCGGGCCGCACCCGAAGGAGGTTCGCGTGGACGGACGACGTTTCGATGATCTGGCCCGAGGTCTTCAGCGGCGCCTGGAGCGGCGCGCCGCTCTGAAAGACGTCCTCAAGATCGGAGCCGGCAGCGCGCTTGGCCTGGCGGGCCTGGCGGCCGTGGCCGCGCCCGAGGAGACCTTCGCCAAGTCGTGCAGGAAGAACAAGGACTGCCCCAACGGCAAGAAATGCAAGAACAAGAAGAAGCAAAACAACGGCAAGAAGAAAGGCCGTTGCAAGTAGGCGCTCGCCCGCTGACGGATTGACCTCCTGACCAGCGGGCGCGCAATTGCGAGCAGGGCCGTGAAGGGGAAACGTTCCCGCGGCTTCGCCGCTTCGAGCGCCGACGGGTCGATCACTCGCGCGACGACCCGTCGGCGCTCTTTCGCGCGTGGC
>JAICJJ010000402.1 GCA_025928535.1 Thermomicrobiales bacterium | reverse complement strand
CTGGTCCCATGGCAGGCAAGATGCCCTGCTCGCCGAAGACGACGTCCCGCACCTCCGGCGAATCGGGGAGCATCGTGATGATCGTCTTCGTCTGCTCGGCGACGGCGCGCGGGCTCGCGGCGGCCGTGATCGGCCCGCCCTCGGCCAGCAACGCTTCCGTGTCGTCGGCGCTGCGGTTGTAGCCGACCAGGGCGTAGCCCGCCTTGGCGAGATTGCGCGCCATCGGCTTGCCCATGATGCCGAGCCCGATGAATCCGATGCGTTCCGCCACGATGCCCTCCTGAATGAGCCGAGAAGTCGAGAAGTCGAGAAGTCGGGAAACGGCGGGGTCGTCGTCCTGAGCGGAGCGAAGGACCTCGCGCCTCCAATTCGACGAGCGCGCCCAGTCCTTTACGGCCGCGGCCAGTAGCCCCAATCGACGAGCCAGCGGAGCGATTCCTCGGTCGAGCCGAGCGGACGGTATTCGAGGCTGACCCAGCCGCCGTAGCCGGAATCGTCGATCGCCTGGAAGACGAACGGGTAGTTGATTTCCCCCGTGCCCGGCTGATGGCGGCCGGGGCTGTCGGCGATCTGGATGTGACCGATCAAGCCGCTGCGGCCGGTGATCGTCGCCGTCAGATTTCCTTCCATCCGCTGCGCGTGGTAGACGTCATATTGCACCCAGAGATTCGACTCGCCGATCCGCTCGACGAGGCCGAATCCTTCGGTCGGGGTTCCGAGCAGGAAGCCGGGCGAATCGATCGTGTTGAGCGGCTCGACCACTTGCCGGATGCCGGCGAGCGCGGTCTGCTCGGCGGCGAAGGCGAGATTTTCGGCGAGCGTGCCCCATTGATCGGCCAGCGGCACGTCCGCCAGCGTCATGCCGGCGAGACAGTTCAACTGGCCGCACTCCAGCGTCGTCGCGATCTCGATCGCTCGTTCGACGCCGCGGCGAAATTCGGGGACGCGCGTCGGATCGTTCGCGATTCCGCGGTCGCCGGCGGCGAAATCGCCGGCGGGCAGGTTGAACAGCGCCTGCGTCAGGCCGTTGCGGCGCAAGGCGTCGCGGACGGCGGGAATGTCTTCCTGGTACGGAAACAGAAACTCGACGCCCTCGAAGCCGGCCGCGGCGGCGCGGTCGAACCGTTCGAGGAACGGATATTCCGTGAAGAGCATTGACAAGTTGGCGGCGAAACGGGGCATTGGTCCTCCTGACGAGCGGCGGCGAATGGCGCCGCGCTCATGTGTGGCCGGATTTTCAGGCCGCGCCGCCCCAGGGTCAACGCCGCTTGACACGTTATCGACCATGACATCCCAGTCTGCAGTTTAGAACACAATTAGAATGTGTCCACAAATCGACTGGACTGTGCTACGCTGCGGTACGGCACATCGCGTGTGTGGCCGTCAAGACTGGAGGAGATCGATGGTTTCCGCATCCGCATCGGCCGATCAGGGCCGGACACCCCGGGGACGCCGATCCAAGACCGCTGCCGCCAGCCCGGATGTTTACACGATGGCGGAAGCGGCTCGGCTCAAGGGCGTCTCGTATCACACCGTTTCGCGCGCCGTGCGGCGGGGCAAGTTGCCGGCGCAGCGGCTCGGCCGAATGGCGCTCATCTCGGCCGACGACCTGCGCGACTGGCGGCCGATGCGCGAACGGGCGCCGCGCAAATATCGCCGGCGCGAGCCGGATCCGACGGCGACGCCGGCCTTGCTCGATCTCGCGTCGGGCGAGCGCGTGTCGCTGGCGCAGCGACTTTCGACCCTCTACGAGTTGATCCACGGCGGCGCCGGGCAGTTGCCGCTGCCGGAGTTTCTGGCGCTGTTGGCCGATCGGCTCGCCAGCGCGCTCGATTTGCGGCGCGTCTCGATCTGGGTGCTTGCCGACGATGGCAAGACGTTGCGGCGGATGGCGCGCTTCGGTCCGCCGATGAGCGATATCGAAGAAACCCGGCTCGACCAGGCGCCATTTTTCCAGGCGGTGCTCGAATCGTCCGAGCCGGTGACGGTGGTGGCGTTGTCCGAGCGATGGCCGGATTTCGCCCGCGCCGGCAATGACCTCTCTGACATCTTCGCCGCGCCGCTGCGCGCTGGCGGGCGGGTGCTCGGCTTCGTTCTTGGCGACCGGGGCGGCCCGAGTTTTACGCTTTCGCCCGATCAGGCCGTGCTGGCCGAAGGGTTGGCCAACCAGGCGGCGCTGGCGCTCGATCGCGCGCGGCTGCGGGACGAGCAACTCAAGCGCGTCGAGCAACTCGCGGCGATCATCGACAACGTGGCCGAAGCGGTCGTCGCGATCGACGCCGACGGCAACATGACGACGATCAACGCCGCGGGGCGCGATCTCTACGGCATCGACGAAGCGGCGGCGGCTGAAAATCTCGAGCAGGCGGTCAACCGCGTCAACCGGCGCGAGATGGACGGCTCGGCGCTGCCGACGGAGCAAACGCCGCTGATGCGGGCGCTCGGCGGCGAGCGAATGCGCGACCGCCGCTACGTGCTCATTCGCAACGACGGCGCGGAATTGCCGGTTTCGGTGAACGCGCAGCCAATCCGGAATGCCGAAGGCGAGGTGACTGGAGCGGTCGCCGTCATCCGCCAACTCTGACCGGTCGTCCTGATGCGAACATGACGACGCTGGCGAGGAGGCGGGCTGACTTGCCCGCCTCCTCGCTGTTCCCGACGCGTCAATCGCCCGCGATCTTCGGCAGGCGTTTGTCCGGTTCGCCGACATGGCCGTTTTCCGCTTCGCGCGGAGTCGGCTGATTTACCTGCCCGCGGCCGATCCCTTCGTACCGGAGGCCGGCGGCGGCGACGGCGGCGGGATCAAGAAAATTTCGGCCGTCCAGCACCAGGTCGCCACGCATGACGGCGGCGAGGCGCGGCGGATCGATTTGTCCGTAGACCGGCCAAGGCGTGCAGAGCAGCACGGCGTCCGCATCGTGCGCGGCTTCCAGCGGATCGGCGCAGAGCGTCACGCCGGGCAATCGGCGCCGGGCGTTGTCGAGCGCGGCCGGATCGTGCGCCCGGACAATCGCCCCCCGTTCGTGCAGCATTTCGATGATCGCAATCGCCGGCGAATCGCGCAGGTCGTCGGTGCCTTCCTTGAAGGCGAGACCCCAGACCGCGATCCGGCGTCCATCCAGGCCGTCGAGCAGTGCGTCGGCGCGGGCGACGAACCGGCGGCGGGCGTCGGTGTTGATTTCGAGCACGGCGCGCAGCAAGCCCGGATGCAGTCCGGCGCCTTCCGCCATGCGGGAGAGCGCGCCGACGTCTTTCGGAAAGCACGAACCGCCGAACCCGATGCCGGCGTGCAGAAAGCGCGGACCGATGCGGGGGTCGAGCCCCATGCCGAGCGCCACGTCATTGACGTCGGCGCCGAGGCGCTCGCAAAGGCGCGCGATGTCGTTGATGAACGAAATCTTGGTCGCCAGAAAGGCGTTCGCCGCGTACTTGGTCAGTTCCGCCGAACGGTGGTCGGTGAAGACGATCGGCGCGCCGAGCGGCGCGTAGAGGCGGCCGACCGCTTCCGCGGCCGCCGGATCGCTCGCGCCGAGGACGATCCGGTCCGGCCGTAGAATGTCTTCGATCACCCGGCCTTCGCGCAGGAATTCGGGAT
>JAICJJ010000378.1 GCA_025928535.1 Thermomicrobiales bacterium | reverse complement strand
GCGCCACCGGAACCTTTCAGCCGTGCGGCGCCGATCTCGTCTGCTGCCCGATCAACCCGGGCATGCCGGGCGGCCCTGGCGTCTGTTCGGCCCCGGGCGATTGCGGCGGCGGTTGCAGCGACAACGGCCAAGCCTGCAGTGGGTCGTGCAATTGGGGCGACGCCTGTCCGGGCTGCTGCTCCGGCTATTGCGGCGATCTCGGCCAATGCGCCGACGCGACCTGCAACGGGTTGGGCTGCGCCTGCGCCAGCGGCACGTTCCAGCCGTGCGCGCCGGGCCTCGTCTGCTGCTCGTCCTATCCCGGCATGCCGGGCGCACAGGGAACCTGCCAATACGGCTGCTGATCGACGAACGTGAGACGCGGATACGCCGTCGCGTCGAACGCGTTCGACGTGGCGGCGTCCGCCCCGCTGCGCGCCGGTCATCCGACCAACGCGATCGGGCGCAAGCGAACGAGCAAAGGAGCGAACCGCGGATGACGGAGATCGTTGGCGACCGCCGCAACGGCGGCGCGACGCCGACACGCCGCCAGATGTGGCGGGCGGCGGGCGGTTTCGCGCTGGCGGCGACAGGTCTTTTCGTCCCCGCCGCGCTCGACGCGGCGGCCGAGCAGGCGGGCAGCGCGGAGCCCGAACGTCGCCGGCGTCCCGGCAAAGGATCGTTTCGCGATTCGGCGTTGACGGTCGTCAACAAGACCGAAGTCAGCCTGAATTGCACGTTCTATCTGCAGAACCGGATCGGCTACGACTCGTACGATCCGCCCGTCGCCGACGGCGGCGCCCGTTCCATCGATCCGGAACAGTCATTGCGCTACGCCCCCGGACAATTTCGCATTGGCGTGCTCGTCACGAACGTCGATCCGGGCGTCGATCTGTACGCGGATGTCCGCAACGTGCAACTCTGGTATCCGCGCGGCGGCGTGTCGTCCGGCGGGAACCTCGATCCGTCGAGCGGCAACATCGGCAATCCGTTCATCCGCGAGCAAAACTACGCGCAGGGCGAACGTCACAAGAAAGCCAGGATCGTCTTGCAGCGCAACGACGATTCGATCGGCCAGATCGAGTGGGAATTGATCATCGGAGAGCGCCGCCGGCGATCGCGCTGATCGCCGAGGCGATCCGTGAGCGCAATGAGCGGCGCAGTCTGAGCGCGGCGGGTTGCGACTACGCGGCGCGGCCCGCCCCGCCGGCGGCGACCGGGGTTCCGATGCCGCCCAGATCGGCCAGGATATCGCGGGCGGCCCGCGCTCCTTCCCGCGCCGCGCCTTCCATGTATCCCTGATAGTCCTCCGAGCAATGGTCGCCGGCAAAATGGATATTGCCCTGACGGACCCGTTCGTAGCCGCCGAACGCGCCGATCTGGCCGGCGACGTAGGTGGGGTAACTGCCGAGCAGATTGGGATCGCCGGCCGGATAACTGAGTGAGGCCACGCCCGCGTAATGCGCGCTCGCGCCCGGCCAGACCTGCTCCAGCAACGTCAGAAAGCGTTTGGCGTAGGCGCGCACGGCGGACGATTCGTGCGAGGTCGAATAGGGCGCGTCGGGCCGGAAGCCGGCGCCACTGAGTCCGCCCGTGTAGATGTTGATGATGCCGGCCGCGCCGGGTTGGCCGCGCGTCACATCCCAGCCGTTTTGCAGCCCGTTGTCGGCCGAAAACGAGCCGTTGCCGACGCCGGGCCACGCGCCGCGCTCCCGCCAGAACCGCGCGTCGAACTGCAATTGCAATTTGGCGTTGGTTCCGTAGGCCAATTCGGCGATGGCGCGGCGTTTGAGCGCATCGAAGCCAGCTTGCGAAATGTCGAGCGTACGCAAGACGCTGAACGGCAACGCCAGCAGCACGTGGTCGAATCGTTCCTCCCGCGCGCCGTACGCCGTCGCGAAGGCGAGCACGATGTCGCCGACGTCGCGCCGGATCGCCGTCATCCGCCAGCCGAGGCGAAGATCGCCCGTTGGCTTCGCCGAGGCGAGGTAGGCCGCGATCGCCTCCGGCAATTGCTGGTTGCCCCCGGCGATATGGAATCGTTCGTCCGAAACGCCGAAGAGTTCCGGCGCCGCGCCCAGCGCCGCGATCAACGGCAACGCGCTCAATTCGTCGGCGTCGCGGCCTCCTTGAGTCGTGGAGACGACGTCGAGCAATTGGCCCAGCGGCGCGCGATGGCCGCCCGGCACGTACTGGTCGATCCATTGCGCCACCGTCATCTGGTCGTACAGCGCGCCGGCCGGCGTGATCGTGTCATAACGGGCGACCGGACCGATCGCCGCCAGTTGCTGACGGACGGATCGGAAGAGGGAAGCGAAATCGCGCTGCGCGTCGGCGGACGCGTAGTACCGGCCGAGAAGATGGTACGTCGGCTCGGAACCGGCCGATTCGGCGGCGCGCAGATCGACCAGCGGCAAACCGAAGCGGGCGGCCAATCCCTGGATCGTGACGTGGGCGGTGTCGATCAGTTCGCCGCACCATTCGCTTGTTTGCCCGTCGGCCCAGAGCGTCGTGTTGGAATGCATCCGGCCGCCGACGCGATCGGCGGCTTCGAAGAGCGTGACCGGGACGCCGGCGTCGCGCAGGGTCAGCGCCGCGTGCAGCCCGGCGATGCCGGCGCCGACGATGCCGATCCGGGCCGAGCCGGCGACCGGCGTGGCGATCGCCGGCGTCGACGTCCCGCCGGCATGGCTGGGTCGCCCGGCCGCAATCGCCGCGGCCCCTGCCGCGAGCACCGCCCGGCGGGAGACGCGGGAAGCGCCGAGTGACGGCGTTTCCGCGCCGCGCCCCTGCCCCGATCGCAGCAGCCGGGCGAACGACCATCGCAGCGGAAACCGTCGCATCGTATCGATCCCTCCCTCGCGCCCGACGCTCGCACGATCACCGCGTCGTCGGCGCGAACGCGGACCGGCGCGCAGGCCGTACAATACCTACTTCGGTCGTTCCAGCGCGGGCGGGGGCAGATGACGGCGAACGGAGCAGCAGGTCTGGTCGATGCGGATGAAGGGCTCGATTATCGGCGGCGATACCACGGACTGATCGGCGTCAAATCGAAAGTGCCCGTGCGCGACCGGGCCATCTTGTCGCTCGTCTACACGCCCGGCGTGGCCGAAGCGTGCCTCGCCATCAGCCAGGACCCCCTCGCTTCCTACGATCTGACCTGTCGCGGCAACACCGTCGCCATCCTGACCGACGGCTCCGATGTCTTCGGCCGGGCCGGCGGCCCGCCGGAAGCGGCCATCCCGATCGCCGAAGCAAAAAGCGTCATCTTCAAGACCTTCGCCGGCGTCGACGCGTTTCCCCTTTGTCTCGCCACGACCGACGTGCAGGCGATCGTCGACGACGGTCTCGCCCTGATGCCGACCTTCGGCGCCTTTTGCCTCGACGACATCGCCGCCCCGCGCGCCTTCACCATCGCCGACCACCTCGAAAAAGGGGCCGAAATCCCGGTTTTTTCGAACCAGCATCACGGCAGCGCGATCCTGGTCCTCGCTGCGCTCAAGAACGCCTTGAAGGTGGTCGGCAAATCGCTCGACGAGGTCAAGGTCGTCATCAGCGGCGCGGGGGTGGCCGGCGTCGGCGCGGCGCGGTTGCTGCATCGGGCCGGGGTGCGGCGCCTGGTCGTCTGCGACCGCGCCGGGTCGATCTATCGCTACCGGCCGCAGCGGATGAACTGGGCCAAAGCCTACCTCGCCAAGGAATCGAACCTCGACAACCTGCGCGGCAGCCTCGCCGACATGATGGAAGGAGCCGATGTCTTCATCGGCCTCTCGACGGGCGGCGCCGTCACGCCGGAGATGGTCCGCTCGATGGCGCCCGAT
>JAICJJ010000090.1 GCA_025928535.1 Thermomicrobiales bacterium | reverse complement strand
TGGAAAAAGTCTTCCGCCGTGTAGACCGCGAGCGTCATCAGCGAAGAGAGCGCGCCGGCGACGAGGCCCGCCACGACGCAGGCGAGCAGCGTCTGCGGCGACACCAGCGCCGGATGCGGCGGCGTCGGGAAAAGCGGCGGCATGCCGAGCAGGTAGCGTCGCGTGACGGCGGCGGCGGCGCTGGCGACGGCGACCGGCACTAGGCTGCGCGGCTTGAATTCGAAGAGGAGCAATTCCACCGCCAGCAGGACCGCCGCCACCGGCGTCGCGAACGTGGCCGACATGCCGGCCGCCGCGCCCGCGACCAGCAGCGTTTTCCGTTCGGCGTTGGTCATCGAAAACAACTGGGCGACAAGCGAGCCAACCGCCCCGCCGGTCAGGATGATCGGCCCCTCGGCGCCGAACGGCCCGCCCGATCCGATCGAGATCGCCGAGGAAACCGGTTTCAGGATCGCCACGCGCGGCTCGACCCGGCTGCCGCCGATCAGGATCGCTTCGAGCGCTTCCGGAATGCCATGGCCGCGAATTCGCTCCGAGCCGAACCGCGCCATCAGACCGATGATCAGCCCGCCGACGACCGGCACGAGGATCACCCACGGCCCGAGTTTATTTGCCGCGGGCGAGATGGTGTCGAGCGAGATGCGGCCGAAAAAGAAGATGTTGGTGAAGAGGGCGATCGCCCGCAGGAGCACGACGGCCAGCAGCGCGCCGACGACGCCGAGTATGAGCGCGATGAACGCGAGCGTCACCATCCGCCAGGAAGCGGTGAAATCGGCCAGCGCCGCCGGCGAACGAGGTGGCGCTCCCATTGCGATCTCTCCCACCTCATCCGTTTTGGCGCTCACCCAGCGGCTCCTCTCTGCTCTTGTGGCACAACGTGGCGGGAGCCTGTGGCGGCTCCCGCCGTTCACGCTTCATTATATCGCCCTGCGAGTCAAACATGTAGGGATCGACGAGCATTCGGCAGGGCAATCGCATTGAGAGAGCGAGGAGGCGACGGAGGTGGGCTTCGTCCCAACCGGCGGTGAGGCGTTTGGCTTTGCGGCCGGTCTTGACCGGCTGGCCCTGACGGAGCAGATGGAGCGCGATGCGGCGCAAGACGGCGAAGTTTTCGGCCGCATGCCCGAGGCGGACGCGGCAGTCATCTTGCCGGAAGGCGGCGTCGAGTGTCCAATGGAGCTGATTTTCGATGCCCCGATGGCGGCGGGCGGCCCGCGCCGAGGCGACAGGCATCGGCCGGCAGGCTGGAGAGGCAGGTGCGCGTTTCGGGCCTGGTCGTCGCGCGGCTGGGCCGTTCGCCGGTGACGGCGGTGATCGAGCGCAGACCCGGCCATGTCCGGTCCGGGTCGAGCCAGGCGAGGACGGCCAGGTCGTCGGTGACGCAACCCCGGCGGCGCCCGTGGCGGCCATGGATTTTGTCGAACGTGGCGTGCATGGCATGCGCCAACTCGCCGGGACCGTCCGTGGCGATGAGCGCGAAGTGATCGGCGACCAATAAACGCACGGTCGGCTGATTGTCCTTGCGCGCCAGCACGTAGCCGCCGCCGCGCCGCACGATCTGCCGGGCGATGGCGGTTTCACGGCCAATGGCGTCGATCGTACCCACGGCGCCGGTCAAATATCCCGCGCCGACCGCCCCCGGCGTCGGCTCAACTCAACTGAAATTGCCCGGGAGCGTTCGGCGGCGGGCAACATGGTGACGCGCTCCCGCCAGTCGGGGAGCTGCTTGCTGCGTCCCGACCGGTTGGCGGCGCGCAAAACGTCGAATCGCACCCTCAGTCACGCGGCGCAATGATCGTCGCCGCCACCTCAGCGAATCGCGATCGATCAAATCCGGCGGGCGCCGGCGTAGTGCTTCGTGTAGTAGTCGGAGTTGAGCGGCGTCACCACCACCCCCGTCTTTTCGTTTTCCGCGTGGACGAATTTGCCGCCGCCGATGTAGATGCCGACGTGCGACAGCCCGTTTTCCGCGGTGTTCCGGAAAAAGACGAGGTCACCCGGCTTCCATTTGCCTTTCTTGACGCCCTTGCCCTGTTTCCATTGCGCCGTCACGGTGCGGCCGATGTCGATCTTGCCAACCTTCTGGAAGACGTACCAGGTCAAGCCGGAGCAATCGAACCCCTGTTTCGGCGACGAGCCGCCGGAAACGTAGCGGTCGCCCTTGTAACGCAACGCCTTGTGGGCGACGCGATGGCCGTTGACCGATTTGGCGTCCGCTGCGATCACCCGGCCGCCAAGCAGCCCGGCGGCGACTCCGGCCGCCAACCGCAACGTCGCGCGCCGGTCCAGCATCGGATTGCGCATGATTCCCTCCAATCGCCGGCTGCCGGACCCGATTCCCCTTTGGTTCCGGCAGCGGCGTGTCGTGCGGCTTCTGCGCTCTGGAACGCGCGCATGCGTCGCCGGGTGTCGCGCGTCCACGCTATGACAGTACCGATTTCAGTGCAGAACCACAACGGCCGGAAAGTCAACGTGGATCATGTCGCCGGGGCCGCGAGCGCGGCGGTACGGTACAATCGGCCGGCATGCGCTGGTTCGGCTGGCGCGAACATGTCGTGTCGCTTTCGGCCGCGTGATCGCCGAGCGAAAACCTGAGCGGAGGGTGCAAGCGGAATGGCCTACCGGTTTCTGCTGGAGGCGCCGGAGGCGCTGGCCGACGAGGCGAACGTCGCCGTCGAGCAGGTGGCCGACGCGCAAGTCGTGCTGGTGCGCGATTCGCACGGGCTCGGCTTCGAAGATCCCTTCGTCGATCTGACGATCGCCGCTCATTCGCTCCAGATCATCCAGAGCCTCTATGACTGGTTCGACCAACTCGGCGCCTCGCGCTCCGATATCCGGATCGTGCTACACAGCGGCGAGCGCGTGCCGCTCGAAGCGGTCGATCGGGCGGCCATGGTCGCCATGATCCGGCGCGATCAGCCGTGGGTCGAACGCACCATCCCGAAGGTCGGCGAGCACGAGCCGCAGGACGGCGCGGGAAGTTTCACGCTCGGCGGCAATCTCGCGTATGCCGATGTCCGGATCGATGCAACCGGCGCCAACGCACCGGAGCCGTTCGCGTTGCGCGTCTACGAAGGCGCCGAACCTGCCACGGAGCGACCGGTCCGGATCGAGGCGATCGACCACATCGCGATTCAGACCAGCGATTTGCGTCGGGCCGAACGGTTCTACACCGAGTTTCTCCACATGGACCTGATCGGCCGCTATCGACGCGAGCCGCAAGGCGCCTTCGCCGCTGTCGAGCGCGATTACCGATGGGATGAAGCGATCGCGACCGGCCGGCAAGCGGAATTGAGCATCTTGCGGAACGGGGCGCTGACGCTGGTTCTGCAGCATGTCGGACTCGGCACGCGGCTCGGGCGGGGCACGCTCGCGCACGTGGCGATTCGAGTCGATGCCGCGACCTTCTCCAATTTGCGGGGCGCGGCGTTGATCCGGCCGCTGACGATCTTGCGCAACGACGACACCGTCTTTTCGTTCAGCGATCCGTTCGGCATCGTCTGGGAACTGAGCATCGACAGCACGGCCGCCAGTCTCCCGCTCTGACCGAATCGGGGGCGATCCGGCCGGCCGGAAGGACGCGTGATGCTCGACAACTACCGGGACCTCATCGACGAATTGCTTGGCGCGCCATCGACGTTGCGCTCGCTCCTCGGCGGCCAGGGCGCGCTCTCGCCCGACGTCGCGCGATTGGTCGCCGAAATGCGCGACCGTGATCAGGCGGTGCTGAACCGTCTGCAGCGCATGACCCGGGAGCGCGAACCGTATCTGACGCCGTTGACTACGTCGGAGCCGGTCATCCCCGAGAGCCGCGACGAACTGTTGCAAAGTTTCGACGCGGTCCGCAGCGAACTCGTCTCGCTGTTGATGAACCTGACCTTGCGGGATTGGGAGCGGGTCGGCCACGAACCGGACGCCGAAATTCGGCTTGCCGACGAGGTGGAGCGCCACGTCGAATTCGACGAAGCGCATCTGCGGAAGATTCGGGCGGCGCTCGGCGCGTAACGCCCGCCGCTGAGCCGAGCGTCGAACATGACGCAGCGCGGTCTCCAGTCGAGGAAGTTGGCGGCTCCATGAGCGATTCTGATCTTGCCGGCACGGTTCGGCGACGCGGCGCCTGCAAGACGCCCGGCGGCAAACTCGTCATTGTCGATTTTTTGCTCGAGCGCGAGCGGTTGCGCGATGTCGTCGTCTCGGGCGACTTCTTCCTCTATCCGGAGGAAGCGATCGAACCGTTGACGGCGGCGCTCGAAGGGATGCCGGTCGATTTGCCGCCGGCCGGAATCGCGGCTCGGGTTGCGGCGGCAATTCCGCCTGGCGCCGAGTTGCTCGGTTTTTCGCCGGCCGCGATCGCCGAAGCGGTGCGTCGGGCGTTGACGCCGGAGACGGACGATGACTGATCGCGAATCGTCTCCGGTCGCGCTGCCGCAAACGCATGACGATCGCTGGCGGGCCTCTCGCTGGGAGATCGTCCCGGCGATGCCGCTGCCGCCGCCGATGAACATGGCGCTCGATGAAATCCTGACCGAGCGCGTCGGCGCCGGCGAACGTCCGCCGACCGTGCGAATCTGGGCCTGGAGCGGCCCCTGCGTCGTGCTGGGTCGATTTCAATCGGTCCGCAACGAAGTGGACGAAGCGGCGGCGGAACGGCACGGCATCGAATTGGTGCGCCGGATCAGCGGCGGCGGCGCGATGTTCATCGAACCGGAAGGCGCCATCACCTGGTCGATCTACGCGCCGGACGCGATCGTTCAGGGGATGTCGTTTCCGGAGTCGTACGCCTTTTTCGACGCCTGGGTGGTCGAGGCGCTCCGCGCGCTCGGGATCGACGCTTGGTACGCGCCGCTCAACGACATCACTTCGGCCAACGGCAAGATCGGCGGCGCGGCGCAGGCGCGGCGCAACGGCGCGGTGCTGCATCACACGACGATGGCCTACGCGATGAATGTGCCGCTGATGACTTCGGTGCTGCGCATCGGCAAGGAAAAGTTGAGCGACAAGGGCATCCGTTCCGCCGACAAGCGGGTCGGACCGCTCAGTCAGCAGACGGCGATGTCGCGGCAGGCCATCGTCGATCATCTCATCGCCCGGTTCGCCGGCGCCTATCCGTCGCAGGTTGGCGATCTGACCGCCGACGAATTGGCCGAAGCCGAACGGCGCGTCGCCGCCCGCTTCGGCCAGCCCGCCTGGATCCATCTCTTGCCGTAGCAGGTGGCCGCTTTCGGTTGGGTGATGAAACGCCGCGGCGATCAGACAAAAGCGCAATCGTTCGCCCGATTCATCCTGCTCTGTACGAATATGCGGGATGGATGATTCCGTTGCATTGACACACCAAGGTCGGCGTTCTATCATCGGCCGCGAGAGGGGAACCGTGCGGGAAGGGGGCGTCCGTGCTTGCCGTGGGGGGCGGCGCACGGGTTCGCCCCCGTCCTGTATCCGGCTCTCGCGACGCGACCCGTCCCGCCTGAGGCAGGCGTTAAAACGTTGGGACGGTGGCGCGCCGGAGTTGGGAACCGGCGCGATCGCGCACCGGCAGGCAACGGGCAGCGGGGGAGTGCGCGGGTCATGGATCATCGGCAATTCGACAATTTGACGCGGGCGCTGGCGCGTGGCGCGTCGCGTCGCGTCATGATTCAGGGGTTGGTCGCCGGCGCAGTGGCGTCGTTGGTCGGCGCCGGGGCGGCGCGGCCCGCGGCGGGACAATCGCTCGTGCCGCTCGGCGGCCGTTGTTCGGCGCTTGGCGCGAACGGCGACTGCAGTCAGGCGGGCGGCGAGGTCATCTGCAGCGACAACGGCGTCACGGGCGATGGCGATTTCAATTGCTGCCGCAACGCCGGCGGCGGCTGCACCGCCGATTTTCATTGTTGCGGCGCGGCGCTCTGCGTCGGCAATGTTTGCGGCGGCTCGACCCAGAGCAGCGGCAACAGCGGCAGCTCCGGCAGCCTCGGTGCCAGTTGCACTGCCACGACCCAGTGCAGCCAAAGTGGCGGGCCGGTCGTCTGCGCGAGCAACGGCCTCGGTCCAAGCGGCTCCAAGGCATGCTGCCGCAATACTGGCGGTGGCTGCTCGTCGGACGCGCATTGCTGCCTCGGCCTCTATTGCGTCAACGGCGCGTGCGGCGGCAGCGCCAGCGGGGCGGGCATCGCCCTCGGCGCTCCCTGCACGTCGAACGACCAATGCAGCCAGGCGGGCGGCGACACGGTTTGCGCCGACAACGGATACGCGGCCGACGGGGCGCTCAATTGCTGCCGCAATCAGGGGGGAGCCTGCACCGGCGACGCCGGCTGCTGCTACGGCTATTACTGCATCGGTGGCACCTGTGCGACGCAGGGTGGCGGCGGAGGCGGCACGCTGGCGCTCGGCGCGCAGTGTTCCACCACTCAGCAATGCAGTCAGGATGGCGGGGCGGTCGTCTGCGCCGACAACGGTCTGACGACGGATGGCCCGCTCAACTGCTGTCGGCAGGCGGGCGGCGCGTGTCCGTCCGACGCGGCGTGTTGCGGCGGGTTGTATTGCGTGTCGGGGGCGTGCACGAGTTCGACCGCGTCCGGCACGCTCGAACTCGGCGCCGCCTGTTCGACCGACGGGCAGTGCAGCCAGGCTGGCGGGCCGGTCGCCTGCGCCGACAATGGCCTCGCCGCCGATGGCGCGCTCAATTGCTGCCGCTACCAAGGGGGCGCCTGCGACAGCACCGGCGGTTGCTGTGCTGGCCTCGATTGCATCGGCGGTCAATGCACGCCGGTCAACACCCAGGGCGGCGATTTGCCGCTCGGCTCTGCCTGCACCGTCGCCGACCAATGCAGCCAGTCGGGTGGGCCGGTCGCCTGCGCCGACAACGGCCTCACGATCGACGGCGATCTCAATTGCTGCCGGTATTCCGGCGGCGCGTGCGACGGCGACGCGGGGTGCTGCGCCGGTCTGATGTGTCGGAGTGGCGTCTGCCAGTAAGCGGCGAACAACGCAAACTGAAACCGACCGCAGCGGGCGCCATTCGGCGCCCGCTGCCGGTTGGTCGCGGCCCGACGGTGCGCACGGCCGGCGCCGGGTGGCACAAAAGCACGTACGAGCGCGTCGAACCGACGGGCGCGCGGCGAGTGGAGGATGCGTGAGCCGGAACGAGCGAAGTCGATCGGACGCAAGGACGGTTGCCGGGGGCGCCGAGACGAGCCGGCCGCTGCCGGCGGAGGCGCGGCCGGGAACGATCATCCGCGCCTATGGCAAGTTTTTCGATGTCGCGCCGCGCGACGGCGGACCGCCGCTGCTGAGCACGGTGCGCGGCGGTCTGAAACGGGAACGCCGGAAGACCGATCTCGTCGCGGTCGGCGACCGCGTCATGGTGACGGACCTCGGCGGCGGCGAGGGCCAGATCGAACGGGTCGAGCCGCGCGTCCGGACGTTGGGACGGCTTGCCCGGCAAACCGACGACGTCGAACAAGTCATTCTCGCCAATCCGGATCAGGCGCTCTTCCTGTTCGCGCCGCGCGAGCCAACGCCGCATCTGCGGATGCTCGACCGGTTTCTCGTGTTGGCGGAATCGCGCCAGATTCCGGCGTTGATCGGCGTCAACAAGATCGATCTCGACGACCCGACGCCGGACGGCGGCTCGCTGGCGCACGCGCTGTTCGATGTTTACGAAGCGCACTACCCGGTGTTCTACCTTTCGGCCGCCACCGGCGAAGGGGTTCCGGCATTGCGTGAGGCGCTCGCCGGCAAGATCACGGCGGTGGCCGGCCCGTCGGGCGTCGGCAAGTCGAGTCTGCTGAACCGGCTCGATCCGGAAGGCGCGCGGGCGGTCGGCGCGCTGTCGGTTGCGACGGGGAAAGGGCGGCACACGACGAGCGCGACGATCCTGCGCCGCATTCCGGGCATGTCGGACACCTACGTCGCTGACACCCCCGGCATCCGCTCGCTGGCGCTGCATGGCGTGCCGCCGGTCGAACTCGACGCGTTCTTTCCGGAGTTTCGGCCGTACCTGGGAACCTGCTTCTATCCCGATTGCACGCATCTCCATGAACCAGGCTGCGCGGTCCAGGAGGCCGTCGCGGAAGGCGTCATCCCGCGCGCGCGGTACGACAGTTACGCGGCATTGCGCCGAGGCGAGCCGGAGGAATAGGCACCGCGATCGTCGTCGATCGCGAGCCAAAGCGAGGATGCTTGCCCGGCGGGACGCTACCGCGAGACAGTCAGTTTCCGGTCGTCGCCGTAGGCGTGGGGATCGATCCAGGGTCGGTCGTCGTCGAACCGGCTGGAGCGGAACGGCGTCAGATCGACCAGTTTCGGCGCGCCGTCGACGATCCACTCGGCGAGGCAAACGCCGGTCGCCGGCGCGGTCTTGAACGACGAGCCGTTGTCGCCCGCCATCACCCACAGGCCCGGAACGGAAGGAACCTGATCGATGATCGGGTGGCCGTCGGCGCTGCGCATGAAGGTGCCGGACCAACCGCCGCGCATCGTCGCGTTGGCGAAGACCGGAAAGCGGGCGGCGAGCGCGTCGCGCGCGATCGGGATCACCCGGGCGTCGAGCGTT
>JAICJJ010000525.1 GCA_025928535.1 Thermomicrobiales bacterium | reverse complement strand
GATCGGCGTTGGGCGGCAGCAGCGACTGGACCGCAACGCGGTCGCCGCCCACCTGATGGACCAGATCGGCGAGCAACGGCGTCGTGGTGATGACGGCGAGCGGTCCGTTCGGGCGCGGCGCGGCGGCGGGCAGCGGCGCGAATTGTGGGCCGGCGGCGGCTGGCGGCGTGGCTTGCGCCAGCACGGGCAAGGCCGAGACGATGAAGCAAAGGGTGGCGACCAGCCATCCGGCTGCCGCCGTCCGCGCCTGATGCGCGTTCGCGGGGAAACGAAACACGGCCGTCATCGGCATCCTCCGCGCCGCGCCGCGCTCGCCTGAACGCGACGTCGACGATTCCGACGTGGAGGATACGCGAATTGAGACGCTGTATCAATGACCGGTGCGGTCGCCGTCACGGCGCGGCGGCCGCCCATTCGACATAGGTGACGACGGTCGTGCCATCCGGCTGGCGTTGAGACGTGACCGTCTCGTACGGATCGAGCGCCGCTTGCGGCAATTCGAGCACGCCGCTGGGGCCGGCGACCGCCGCCCCCGCCGCCTGCTGGTTTGCCTTGCTGTAGATCTGGTCGAGCGTCTTGAAATCGCGATTGCCCGGCTTGTCGTAGTTGAAGACCGAGGTGTCGGAAGGATTCATGCAACTCTTGTACGTGACATGGTCAAGGCCGAACGCGTGGCCCATCTCATGACAGATCGTATGCTGCCTGGCGACCGGATCGTTGTATTGCTGCTGGTTGAAAAAACTGTCGTTGATCTCGACGGTCGCCGACGTGATCAGATTCCCCTTGTAGTTGAGCGAGGTCAAGCCGAGCCAGCCGGTATTCGTCCCGTACGTGCTGTCGCACACCTGCACGGTGTTGTTTTTCGCATTGCATTGGGCGCCGTTGGTCGAGCCGCGCACGCTCTTGCCCTGCACGACGTCCGACTGATTCCACTGAGCGAGCGCTTTCCGGAAATAGCGTTCCCACTGGTTGGAAAGGTTGTCGCCGAACGACACCGTGACCGGCGTCCGGTGGAATGGCCAGAACTTGCCCGTGCCGTTGACGTCGCTCGCGGCCGTTCCCGTCGCGAGCGGCGTCGTCAGCAGCAGCGCCAGCATCCCGACCAGCATCAATCGCCAATATCGCCTTTGATTGCCCATGCGTTGCCGACTCCCCGACGTTCCCGAACGCGACGGTCCTGATCGACCCGAATCCTGCAACGCATTGACCGCGCGGCATGGGTACAAGGGCATCAGCGAATGGGCCGCGTTCGACGCTCAGCCGTTGTGGCTCGTGATCTGGGCGTGAGGCGTGACGCGCTGGCCGTCGAGCGGCCCGGGCTTGATCGAGTAGGGAACGCCCTGGATGTATTTGCGCACGCCCATTTCGAGGTGGGCGCAGTTTTCGTCCACCGCCAACCCGGTCTCCCCCAAGGTGCCGATCTCGTCGGGCGGGTTGACATGAGCGTTGAGTCCGACGAGCACGGAATCGAGATGCTCGAAATGGACGGTGACGGACGGAGCGTCGTCAAAGGTGATCCAGACCTGCTTGCCGCCGCTGCCAATGCCGCCGTCGGTGGTCAACTCGAAGGTGACCGTGCCGGCCGCCGGAGCGAGAATTGGATCGCCAACCTGGTGGCAGGACTCGCCAACCGGTTTCCAGTCCACGGCGTAGTAGTCGTTGTTGAGGTTTGTGTGGCTGTCGGTGCCGAAGTAAGTGATGACTTGCCAGGTGTCGCCGGCCGTCCAGGGCGCGTGCATCGCCACGGGGGAGGCGATGTCCTTGTGCTGGCCGGCCGACGACGACGGCGAGTGGTGATGCGGGGGATGCGGCTGGGGCGTCCTGGCCGAGGCGGCGAGCATCGGACCGGCAGGCAGGACGATCGCGCAGAGGAGGGCGAGGCATGCGGAAACGCGCATGGACGTTCCTTTGCATGGTCCCCTCCAGCCGGCCCATGATAGCAGACCGTGGCGCTGTGACAATCCGCAAAACGTGCGCGGAATCGTGAACCTGGCGCGGGATTGGAGGACGACAGCGAGCGCGGCGCTCGCTGACTACGAAACGCCGCCGAGACATTGCTTCCGCTCGTGAAGCGCGCGATCCGGCGCTGCCGCCCCGATTTCAGCACGCCGCGCGCTCAATAGAGCAGCGTCGGATCGATCTTGTCGCGCCAGAGTTGCTCCAGCGTCGCCAGATCAGCCTGGATGTCGGCGGGGGTCATCCCGGGCCGGACGTCGAGCGTCTCGAGCACGTCGAACGTGAACGCATCGAGGCCGAACCGCGCGATGTCCGCGCCCAGGCGGCGATCGAGCACGCCCGACGTGCCGGTCGATTGGGCGAACGCCAACGTGTTGCGAACGCTCGCCAGATTCGGCGTGACGCCGAGCAGCCCCTTGCCGGTCTCGCCGTTGCGGATCAGGTAGACGCCGGCTTCAGGCGGCGCGTGGTCTTGTCGCTCCCGCAATGCCTTGCGGCGGGCTTGGTCGCTCATGGCGTCATCCTCCACGCTGGGCCGCTTCCACGGCCGCGAGCCACGT
>JAICJJ010000100.1 GCA_025928535.1 Thermomicrobiales bacterium | reverse complement strand
ATGCGCGCCTTCGGTGACGTTGATCGTCCGGAACCCCTGCAGCCCTTCCCGATCTTCCGTCAGGAAAACGTTCAGTTCGTTCAGGCGCTCGAGATCGAACCAGATCGTTCCCTTTTCCCCATTGATTTCGAACGAATTGTGATTGCGTCGTCCCGGCGCCAGCCGAGTCGCCTCGAACGTGCCGGTCGCGCCGCCGGCGAACCGGGCGAGAAAGGTCGTCGAATCGTCGACCGTCACCTTGCCCATTTCCTGTCCCGCCGCCGCATCGAGCCCCGCGCCGCCGCTGCTCGCCGTTTCGACCGGACGCTCCTTGATGAAGGTGTCCATCGTGCCGACGACCTCGGTGATCGGGCCGACGAGGTAGAGCGCCAGATCGGTGATGTGGGCGGCGATATCGCCGAGCGCGCCGGAGCCGGCGACTTCCCGCCGGAGCCGCCAGACGAGCGGAAAATTCGGATCATTGATCCAGTCTTGCAGATAGACCGCCCGCCAGTGGCGGATTTGCCCGATCGCGCCCGATTCGATCAATTGCCTGGCGAACGTGACGGCCGGCACGCGCCGGTAATTGAAATTGACCATCGCCACGACGCCGGCCTTGTTGGCGGCGGCGAGCATTTCGCGCGCTTCGTCGAGGCTGTTGGCGAGCGGCTTTTCGCAGAGGACATGCTTGCCCGCCGCCAGCGCCGCCAGCACGACATCCTTGTGGGTGTCGCCCGGCGTGCTGACATCGACGAGTCCGATGTCGGGCCGTGCGATGAGTTTGTGGTAATCGGTTTCGTACCCTTCCCAGCCCAGTTTTTCGGCAGCTTCCTTGACGCCTGCCTCATCCCGGCCGCACAAGGCGACCATCCGCGGCGTCGGATCGACGTCGAAGAAATGCGCCACCTGCCGGTACGCATTCGAATGCGCCCGCCCCATGAATTTGTAGCCGACGAGGCCAACGCCGATTTCGGCCATAACCATGCTCCTTTCAGTCGCAGTCGGCAAGACGGCAAGACGGCAAGACGGCAAGTACGCTAACTCGGCCCGACGTTTGGACCTCGATCGAGGCTACGGATCAAACCGCGAAGGAGCCGACCGACTTCAGCGCTCTGGTCCAACACCGAGTCAAGCGGCAAACGCCCGTCGTAGCCGAGGCGTTGTGCGACGATGAGATGCGTCTCGAGTTCACAGAGCGATCCGTGGGCGATCGAGAGATGATGTCGAAACTCACGACTCCCTGACCGGCCGGAGCCCTCGGCGATATTGGCTGGCACGGAAACCGCGGACCGGCGCGCCTGCGCAACCAAGCCGAGCCGCTCATCGGCCGGCCAGCCGGCCGTCAGCCGATAGACTGACTCGACAAGCGCGATCCCTTTCTGCCACGCGATCAGATCGCGATAACTCTGGTCGCGGCGCATCGGCACCCACTGTTCCCATCATATCCATGCCATCTTGTCGACCGGACGGCCTGCCACTTGCGGCTTGCCGACTTGCCGTCTTGTCGTCTTGCCGTCTCGCCGTCTCACACCCACCACACCGCGCCGCGTTCGTCGCGGATCACCACCTGCTTCAGGAATTGGACCGCCTTGTTGAAGCCTTCGGTGACGCTCATCAGGGAATCTTCGTGCTCGATCGAGATGGCGCCGTCGTAGCCGGCGATGCGCAGTTCGCTGACGAGCGATTTCCAGAATTCTTCGTCGTGGCCGTAGCCGACCGTGCGGAAGATCCAGGATCGGCCTTTTTCGTCGGTGTAGGGCTTGGTGTCGAGCACGCCGTTGACGCGGATGTTTTGCCAATCGAGCCAGGTGTCCTTGGCGTGGACGTGGAAAATCGCGTCGCCCAGATCGCGCACGCACACGAGCGGGTCCATGCTCTGCCAGAAGAGGTGCGACGGATCGAAATTGACGCCGATCGTCTCGCCGCCGATTTCCCGCAGCCGCCAGAACGATTCGGAGTGATAGGCGACGAAGCCGGGGTGCAACTCGATCGCCACCCGCACGCCATGATCCTTGGCGAACTTGGCCGCCTCGGTCCAGTAGGGCGCGACTTTTTGCGTCCATTGCCACTCGAGAATCTGGCGGAAATCGGGCGGCCACGGACAGGTGACCCAGTTCGGCGTGGTCGCCTGTGCCGAGCCGCCGGGACAGCCGGAAAAGGTGATCACGGTCTCGATGCCGAGTTCGGCCGCCAGTTTGACCGTGTTCCGGTACGCCTGATCGCTCGATTCGGCGAAGGCGCGGTCGGGATGAAGCGGGTTGCCATGGCAGGAAAGGGCACTGATCTCGAGGCCGCGACTGCTGACGGCGTCGGCGAAACGTTGTCGCGCCGCCTTGTCGGCCACCAGCGCCGCCGGATCGCAATGGGCGTCGCTGGAGAAGCCGCCCGTGCCGATCTCGACCGTTTCGCAGCCGGCTTGCTTGACGTAGTCGAGCGCCTCTTCGAACGGACGCTCGCGGAAGAGGACGAGAAACACGCCGATTTTCATCTGCTCACTCCCCCGTGGACGAACGATCGCGTCCGCTCGCGACGCCATGCCCGGCTCCTGATCGCGACCGGAACTGTTCGGCGTCGCAAACGATGGCGCATCATAGCCTACGCTGCCGGAGCCAACCGGCCGGCCGCGCATCCAATATTTCGAGGCGTGACCGAACGCCTGCAAGGAGAAGTCATGCCGACGATTCACTCGATCCGGTTCGATCGCAACGCCCCGGCCGCGCCGGATCGGGAAACGACCCACGCCTGGTATCGCGATCCGTCCGGCGCGTTCGAGTCGGGTTTCTGGGCCGATCCCGCGCCCCGCTCGGCGCCGATCGCCTACGAGGAAGACGAACTCTGCGTGCTCCTCGCCGGCAAGGTCCGGATCACCGACGCCGACGGCGAAAGCCAGTTGTACGAAGCGGGCGACGCGTTCGTCATTCCGTGCGGCTTTCGCGGAACCTGGGAGACGGTCGAGCCGGTCCGGAAGTTCTACGCGACGCACCGTCCGGCAGAGTGAGTCGTCTGGCCAACGAGAAGCATCATCGTCCAATGGCCGGCGAAGGCCCGGTCGGCCGATTCGCGCATCGCCCCCTCTTCGTCATGCTGAGGCCGCAGCCGAAGCATCTCGTTCTTCGATGCGGACGATCGACGAGATCCTTCCTCCGTCAGGATGACAAACAACACCCGAGCGCGACGCGATCGCCGCGCTGTCTGCGTTCACAACCTGGCGGACTCGCCAGGTTCAAGCAAGACGAGACGGTCGGCGAGGCCCGCGTCGGCGAACGCCTGGCGCAGATCGTCGGCGCCTTCGGTGAAATGCGTCCAGCCGTTGAAATGAAGCGGCACGACGGTCGAGGCGCGGAGGATCTTCGCCGCCTCGGCCGCCTCGGCGCTGCCGAGCGTCAGATTCTGGTTCGGAATGCGCGCGGTTTGCGCCGCCCCGGCGAAGAGGATGGCGACGTCGATCGGCCCCAGCCGCTCGCCGATTTCCCGCACGATGTCGAGCGACGCATTGTCGCCGCTGACGTAGACCGTCGGCGCGCCGTCGGCGGCGAGCACGAAACCGGCGACGTCGGCCAGCAGATGGGCGAAGGCTTTCGGGCCGTGCAACGCCGGCGTCGCGGTGATCCGCAAGGTTCCGCCGCCGGGGTAGGGAACGTCGATCGATTCCCAGGGCGCGAGGCCGCGGCTGGCTCCGCCGAGGCGTTCGGCCCCGCCCGGCGTAGTCAGGACGACGCCGGCCCGATCGAGCAACGCGCGGCCGGCGTCGTCGAGGTTGTCGGCGTGCTGATCGTGCGAAAGCAGCACGATGTCGATCGGGCCAATCTGCTCCGGGGACAGCGCCGGCCCGGCGGTCTTGGTCAGCACGGCGCCGGAGCCGCTCAGGTAGTCGCCGGGCGGACTGAACGTCGGGTCAGTCAGCAGCCGCAAGCCGCACATTTCGAGCACCGCGGTCGGGCCGCCGATCGACTGGATCGAAATGCTGCCGTGCGGATCAACTCGACCGGTCATCGCAGACATTCTCCTCGCTCCGGCTCATCGCCGGCTTCGCCCCCCACGCCGCGCGCTGGCGGCGTCGCCGGGGCGCGGCGTGGATCGGGCACGAACGCGTCGAACAGCACCGCGACGACCACGGCGACCGGCACGGCGACGAGCGCGCCGATGATGCCGAGCAGTTCCACCCCGGTCAGCAACGCGAGCAGGATCGCCACCGGCGGCAGCCCGACCGCCTTGCCGTACAGCAATGGCGAGAGGATGTGCGATTCGAGGTTGACCAGCACGACATAGAGCACGATCACCCCGATCACCTGCGCCGGCCCGACCGACAGCGCCGCCAGCACCGCCAGCGCGACGGTGATCGCGCCGCCCAGATAGGGCACGATTTCGAGCGCCGCCGCGATCACGCCGAGCGAAATGGCGTAGTGGACGCCGAGCGCCTTCAGACCGAGTCCCATCGCCGTGCCGAAAATGAGGGCGATCAGCACCTGCCCACGCGCCCAGCCGCCGATCCGGCGGCGGCTTTCCTCGACCGCCGGCGCGACCCGGGCGAAGGTTTCCGACGGCAGCACGCGAGCCAGCGTCCGTTCCGTCATCGTCGGATCGACGGCGAGAAAAAAGGCGACGACGAAGGTGACGAACAACAGCGCCAGCGACGTGGCGACGCCGATCGTCACCGAAGTCAGGCGCACCGCCGCCGTGCCGGCTTGCCCGCTCAATTGATCGGCCAAGGCGCTGGCCGAAAAGAGATCGCCCGAGCCCGGCACGTAGCGATCGATCATCCGCTCCAGTTCGAAGGTGTTGCGCGGCAGATCGGCCCGGAACGCGCTCAATTCGCCGCGCACGATCGGCACGATGACAGCGCCGACGAGGACGACCGTCGCGATGAGGAGGGCGTAGACGAGGAAGATGCCGACCGGCCGCGGCACGGTCCGCTCGGCCAGCCACGTGACCGGTCCGTCGATCGCCGTCGCCAGCAGCCAGGCCATGCCGACGACGACGAGAACGTGCGGCAGGTGGAAGCCGAGCCAGATCGCGGCCGCGATCGCCAGCAGCAAGACGATCGATCGACCGGTGATGTCGATCGACACCGGCCCTTGTCGCACCACCCGGCGCAGCCGTTCACCAGCCGGCGCCGGCTCGCCCATCGCCATCGGCGCCTCCCGCCCCGCGCGTCGCCCCGCCGCACCGTTCCCGATCGACAGTGTAGCAAGCGCCCACGGCTTCTTCATCGCCGCTGATGCCGCCTCGACAAAGAAAAGACGGCGCTCGCCGCCTTCTGGCGCTTGTGTTTTTTGCGTGATGGGAGTATTTCCATACCATGGTCACGCCTCTCTCGTGAAGGGCAACGACCAGTGCCGGGGCGTTTCCTCTCCAACTTCGCGGGTCGGCTTGACGCCGAGAGGGTTGGTCGCCGCCCGCTCCTGCTGGCCGCCGCGGCGGCCGTCGTTTCGTCCGCCAAGGCGGATGACTCCCTCGCTCGCAGCGCCAGGAAGAAATGCGCGAAAAAGGGCGGCACATGGCTGACGACCGCCGACCATGCGTCGCCCTGCCATTGCGCCGGAACGTGCTCTTCGACCACCCGGTTCCAGCATTGCCGGACCAAGGGTTGCGTCTGCTTTGCGACCACCGAGGCACGGGCTTCTGTGGCAGCAGCGTCGCCACCAATGGCTGCTCCAGCAGCGCCGATTGCTCCGGCGGCACAGCGTGCATCATCGCGCCCACCGACATCGGCTGCGCCGGCCATAGTTGCACGAGCAAAGCGGATTGTCAGGGCTTCGGCGCCGGCTACGCCTGCATCAACGGTACGTGCCAGGGCACGGAATGCGCCAACCCGTGCCGATGACCCCGTTTTCGCGCAGGTCGGGCGGCGTCTTCGCTATGCCCGCGGGACGAAGATCGAGCGGATTGGCGCCGCGCACGGACCATGTCGACAGGCTGAGGTCGCGTCGGGCGGCGCAGCCCTCCGCTGACGCTGCGGCGACTTAGGTTGGGGAGGGTGTCATGGACAGGCGACGGTTCGACGCATGGATCAACCGGTTGCCGGGCGCTTCGCCGGGGGAATCACCGCGTTCGACCTCGCGGCGACGAGTGCTGCGGAGCGCGGCCGGCGGCGCGCTGGTCGCGACCGCCGGCTTGGGCGACACGCAGGCGGCCGCGGGCGAGGGCGTTTGCGGCTCCGGCTGCGGCTCCCTGTGCGCGCCGGTTCCCTCGCAACTGCTGTGCAACTTCAAGAACACGGATTGCCTCTGCATGCAATCGACGAGCGGCGTGGTCCACTGCGTCGATGGAGCGAGCGCCGTCTGTCCCCCGGTCGGCGCCCCGAATGACTGCAAGCGCGACCAGGATTGCGTCGCGCAAGGACTGGGCGACTTTTGCATCGGGACAGCGGGCAGCCCCTGCTGCGCGGACCCGACGACGCAAGCGCAGGTCAACATCTGCGTGAGCAGCTGTCTCAACCTGACGACCGCCGGTCGCGCTCGGCGCGCCGGATCGCTCCTGGCGGGCGTGGGCGGGCAGTTGTAGGACGGCTGATCCGTCGCCGAGTGGAGGAATTGCCGTGCAGGCGAACGATCACGACGATCCGATTTGCGGCCGCGCTCCCACGCCTGCCCCCCGCCGGAGATTGCTGCGCCGGCTGCCCATGGTCGCCCTCGCCGGCGTCGTCGGCTTGGTCGCGCCGGACGTGGCGGCTCGGAAACGGAAGAAGAAAGCGCCGCTCTGCGCGCGCTGTCCGAAGCTGTGCGAGACGCCGCACGTCGTCTTGTGCAAGTCGCGGACCGAGACCGAGCGCTGCGCTTGCGTCTGGACCACGACGGGCAAGGCTGTGTGCGTGAACACGATCACGATCTTCGAACCGGCGACCTGCTCGTCCACGAACAAATGCACGCGGGACACGGATTGCGCTGCCGGCGAGGCGTGCATCCTGGTCGACGACCAGCGCTGCTGTCCGGCAGGGAAGGCCGGCAATCTCTGTTTTCCCGTCTGTACGGTCTGAGGGCGACGCGAGGCCGCCAGCATTATTCTCTATGCTGCCGGATGATTGGCACGCTGAACCAGACAAATCGCCTCCGACGTGAGGGTCTGAACGATGGACGCCAACCGTCTCGCTTCGCTCCTTCGTTCCCTGAAAGCGGCCAGTTCTCGCCGGACCGCTCTGGGCGTCGTGCTCGGCGGACCAGCCATGCTGCAGCGACTGACGCAAGCCGAGGCAGCGTCCAGAAAGAGGCGCAAGAAGAATCCGTGCAAGGGCAAACCGGACGACGCTCCCTGCAAGGCGACTGGCCGCTGCTTGAGCGGCGATTGCACTCCTCAGCCGGCCTGTCTGCCCGCTGGCGGCAATTGCTCGACGAACCAGAACGGCTGTTGCAGCGGCGCTTGCTTCACCGGGGCTCCGCCGTTCGAATGCCTGGCGCACATTGCCGATGCCGGGCAATCGTGCCAATCCAACGATGATTGCTCCGCAGATCTCGTTTGCGTCGGCTACGTCTGCCAGAGCCTGACCTGTATCCCCACCAGCGATTATTGCGCGGATGGGACCCCGCACTGCGGGCGTGATGGCGCTGCCCTCTGCTTGCGGTCGATCGGGGGCGGCCGGACTCGGTGCGGTCGCCTCTCGCCAATGACCTGCGGCTGCACGAGCAATCGTCAATGCATCGCCGCCTTGGGAACCGGAGCGTTCTGCGCCACGTTCAAGCGTGGAGGCGTCTGCATCTGCAACGACAAGACCACCTTCTGCGCCTTGCCGGCCTGACCGCTGTGCCGCCTTCGAGATCAGCGTGAGCAGCATACGGGCGACCCGGTTTCCCGGCGTGGCGCTGTCGTGTGGCTGCAGCGGGGAAAGCAGTGAAGGTAGCCGTCGTTGCAACAACTTTGCCCGCAGCCGTGTCCTATCGAACAGCGACTGCCGACGCCTTGCCCTGTCCGTGCCGGGAGCGATCCGGCTGCCACGAATGCCGCCAGTCTGATCCATCGTCTGATGGTCTGATCGTCCATATCTGCTATTCTGAAGATTAATTGTCACGATGACTCCATAACAGCGTCTCTGACTAAAGGATCTGAACGATGGACGCCGATCGGCTCGCCTTTGTCCTGCGTTCTCTGAAGACCTCCGGGTCTCGCCGGACCGTGCTGAGCGCTGT
>JAICJJ010000086.1 GCA_025928535.1 Thermomicrobiales bacterium | reverse complement strand
AGCGCCCCCTCCCCAGCCCGCCCCCGTGCGCGGGGGCGGGAGCACGAAGGCTGCCTTACGGCAGGAACGAAGGTTGCTGCGGCAAGAGATCCTTCGACTTCGCTCAGGATGACGAGGCGGCGCCGTCGACTCTCCTCGACTTCTCGACTCGCCGCCTCGTCCATGTGGTAGAAGTGCGCTGTCGAGCGGGAGTGGCGTCGGACCGGGCGAAAGGGGGGAGCGTGACGTTCCTGACGCGCGCGTTGCTGGTCTGCTTCGTCGTGCTCGTCGGTTGCGGGCCGCTGGCGGTTCGGGCGCAACCGGCCGCCGACGAATCGCAGGAGCGCTACATCGTCGAACTTGGGCAGCGCAACGCCAGTTACGGCCCGGGCTGCAACGGCATCGGCATCGCCTTGCCGCCGCCCGCGGGATTGCCGGCCGAACCGACGCAGCGCTGGATCGACGGGCACGCCGCCTGCGCCAACGGCTTGCGCCTGACCAGTTCCTGCGTCGGCGCTGTCGCCGGCGACAACCGGCTTGTCGGCTGCACGATCATCGCGGTCGATGGATCGACGGCGAAGCCGCTCGGCTGCGACGCCTACACCTTGCTGACGCTCGGCGGCCGGTTCAAGGGCGACCCGACGGCGAGCGACGCGGCGGCCAAGGCCGATCCGCGGCAGGCGTCCTGCGCCCAGCCGGTCCCGCTCGCCCCGGGCAAGCCGGTCGCCGTCGCCTTCACGTTGCCGGCGGCCACCACCGGCGGCCAGATGGCGCTGATGATCGACGTCGACGGAACCGAAGCGCCCGATTTCCTGATCCCGGCGGTGCAACTTGGCGGGGAGGCTGGCGCATGACCGTCGTCGCCGATCGATTGTCGTCCGCCCGCGCCCAGTTCGATCCGGCGCCGGGGTTGGCCTATCTCGACGCGGCGACCTACGGCTTGCCGCCAAAACCGACCGTCGCGGCGCTCGATCGGGCGCTCCATCGCTGGCAGGCGGGCACGGCCGATTGGGTCGAAGAATGGGACCGCGAAGGGGAAGCGTGCCGGGCGCTCTTCGCGACGCTGATCGGCGGCGCGGCGGACGAAGTCGCCTTGCTGCCGACCGTGTCGGTCGGGGTTGGCCTCGTCGCGGCGTCGCTGCCGGCCGGAACCGAGGTCGTCGTCCCGGACGACGAATTCACCTCCGTCCTCTTCCCGCTGCTGGCCGCCGAGCAGGGGCGGGGCGTCGTCGTCCGGACGGCGCCGTTCGCCGGACTGGCCGAGGCGATCCGGCCCGAAACCGGGTTGGTCGCGTTCAGCCTGGTCCGCTCGCAAGACGGGCGGACGGCGCCGCTCGGGGCGATCGTCGAAGCGGCGGCGCGGCAGGGCGCGTGGGTGCTGGTCGACGCCACCCACGCGACGCCGTTCGTGCCGGTCCATCCGCATCTCGACCGGATCGACTATCTGATTTGCCACGGCTACAAGCATCTGCTCTGCCCGCGCGGCGTCGCCTTTCTCCGGGTCCGGCGCGAACGCTGGGAGACGCTGACGCCCTGGTTCGCGAACTGGCGCGCCGGCTCGCCGCTCTACGGCCGGTCGGTCGGCGGCCCGCTGACGCTCGCGCCGACCGCGGCGCGGTTCGACGTTTCGCTCGCGTGGCATGCCTGGGCCGGAGCGCGGCCAGCCCTCGAATTGCTCGTCGCCTGGCAGCGGGACGGCGCGCTGGAGGACGTGCTGGCGCTGTCGCGGCGGTTGGCGGACGGCCTCGGCGCGCCGGCGCCGACCTCGTCGATCGTCGTCGTGCGGGCAGCCGACGCGGAGGCGGCGGAAGCGGCGCTGGCGGCGGCCGGGATCAAATGCGCGGCCCGCGGCGGCAACATCCGACTCGCGCCCCACGTCTACAACACGCCCGACGACATCGACCGCGCGATCGAGGCGGCAGCGCGATTGCTGGCCTGATCCGGCAATCAGCGCCCCGATTCTCCAGACCGTTCCGAAGCGGATGCCGCCAGGGTCAGTTGGCGTCGTTGTCGGGCCCGGCGCGGCGCAAGAGGACGACCGAGCGGGGCGCCATCGGCACGGTTTGGCCGGCGGCGATGACGCGCGCCGCCGCATGCTCCGGCCGCGCGGTGTCGAACATCACCTCCCAGCAATCGGGGTGGTTCGGCGTCAGCGACGGCAAGGCGAACGCCAGCGGCGCCGCGCCGGCATTGAGCAGCAAGCCGAGCGAATCGCCGACGATCGGCCGGCCGGCGGCGTCGCGTTCGTCGAGTTCGTCCCCGGCGAGATAGAGCCCGATCGCCGCGCGTCCCGATTCGCTCCAGTCGGCCGGGGTCATTTCGCTGCCGTCCGGCCGCAGCCAGGCGATGTCTTTCGCCTCGCCCGGTTGATCGGGTTGGCCGCGAAAGAAGCGGCGGCGGCGCAACGCCGGCTGCCCCCTGCGGATCGCGACGAGCCGCTGCGTGAAATCGAGCAGCGAACGCGCCCGGTCGTCGAGATTCCAGTCGTACCAACTGATCGCGTTGTCCTGGCAATAGGCGTTGTTGTTGCCGCGCTGCGTCCGCCCGAATTCATCGCCGCCGAGGATCATCGGCACGCCCTGCGAGCAAAGGAGCGTCGCCAGGAAATTGCGCGACTGCCGGTCGCGGACGGCGAGGATCATCGGATCGGCGGTCGGGCCTTCGACGCCGTAGTTGGCGGAGATATTGTCGTCAGAGCCGTCGCGGTTGTCTTCGCCGTTGGCTTCGTTGTGCTTGTGGTCGTAGGAGACGAGGTCGCGCAAGGTGAAGCCGTCGTGGGCGGTGACGAAATTGATGCTCGCGGCAGGCGAGCGGCCGTCGTTTTGATAGAGATCGCTCGAACCCGTCAGCCGGAAGCCCATCTCGCCGAGCGGCAAGCGGTCGCCGCGCCAGAAATGGCGGACGGCGTCGCGATATTTGCCGTTCCATTCGGTCCAGGGCGGCGGAAAATTGCCGACCTGATACCCGCCTTCGCCGACGTCCCACGGCTCGGCGATCAACTTGACGCGGGAAAGCACGGGGTCCTGGTGGATGACGTCGAAAAAGGAGCCGAAGGGGTCGACGTCGTACAACTCGCGCGCCAGCGCCGAGGCGAGATCGAAGCGGAAGCCGTCGACCCGCATCTCCTGCGCCCAATAGCGCAGCGAATCCATGATCAGGCGCAAGGTTTGCGGCTGGCGGACGTTGAGGGTGTTGCCGGTGCCGGTGAAATCGAGGTAGTAGCGCGGCTGTTCCGGCACGAGCCGGTAGTAGGCGACGTTGTCGATTCCCTTGAACGACAGCGTCGGGCCGAGTTGATTCCCCTCGGCAGTGTGGTTGTAGACGACATCGAGAATCACCTCCAGCCCGACGGCGTGGAGCGCCTTGACCATCGTCTTGAACTCGCGGACCGGATCGGCGCCCGGCCGGAGACTGGCGTAGCGCGCGTCGGGAGCGAAAAAGCCGAGCGTGTTGTAGCCCCAGTAGTTCGTCAGACCCTGGGCGACGAGAAACGCTTCGCTGGCGAACGCATGGATCGGCAGCAATTCGACGGCGGTGACGCCGAGCCGGCGGAGATGGTCGATCGCGGCGGGCGACGCCACGCCGGGATAACTGCCCCGCAGGTCGGGCGGGACGTCGGGATGTCGCTCGGTGAAGCCTTTGACGTGCGTTTCGTAGATGATCGTGTCGTTCCAGGGAATGCGCGGCGGCCGGTCGTCGCCCCAGTCGAACAACGGGTCGATGACGACGCCGCGCGGCACGTACGGCGCGCTGTCGCGGTCGTCCAGGATCAGGTCGTTGGCGCGGGGCGCGGTCTGGTGTCCATAGACCGGCCCGGACCAATCGACCCGGCCGGCGACGGCGCGGGCGTAGGGGTCGAGCAGCAATTTGCCCGGGTTGAAGCGATCGCCCTGATCGGGCCGCCACGGGCCGTGGACGCGGTAGCCGTACGCCTGGCCGGGGCCGAGGCCGGGCAGATAGCCGTGCCAGACGTAGTTGGTGCATTCCGGCAGCGGCAGGCGGCGCGATTCGACCGGATCGTCCGGGTGGTCGAAAAGGCAGAGGTCGACCGCGTCGGCATGCTCGGAAAAGAGCGCGAAATTGACGCCGTGGCCATCCCAGGTCGCGCCGAGGGGATCGGGGCTCCCCGGCGCCATCGGCATGTCGTCGGTTGCGGCGCCTGAAGATTCGACCACGCTCCGCTGCCCGTTTTGCCCTCACCCCCCGCCGCGGCCCAGAGGGCTCCCCGCCCGCTACGGCAAGAGAGGGGAGCACGAACGCTGCGGCGGCATTCGTCTCCCCTCGCCCATCGCAATGGGAGAGGGGTCGGGGGTGAGGGAACTCTACGCCGCCCCTCAGGCGCCGGCGAGCGTTTCGCCGTGGCTCGGCTCGAACGGATCGAGCAACTGGACGAGCATCAACTCGAACGTTTCGTCATCGCCGGCGTGCGCCCGCGCCGCCGCGGCGGCGGAGGCGGCGTCGTCCGCTTCCAGCCGTTCGGTCCGTTCTTCTCCGCCGACGCGGTAGACGACATCGTAGGTCATGACACAGTCCTCCCCGGGACGCGCCACCCGCGCGAACGCCGGCGTGCCCGGCCCGGCGAACCCGGTCGGGCCATGACCATAGCGGCCTTCGCGGTGTACGGCAAGTGCGGCCCAGCGTCGTGATCTCCGATGACTTCTTTCGACTCGCTCGATCTGACGACAACCTAATCATCTGCAAATCGGGTCGTGCTTTCTTGTCACCGCCGATTGATTCGTATAGAATCGGCACGCGTTCATCAATCGTCGAAATGGGAGAACCGCGCGATGCGTCGGAGGGAATTCATTGCCGCCGCCGGGACCGCCGCGCTCGGCCGACGCCAGCCCGCTACAGCGGCGCCGAACAAGCCGGACATCGTCGTCATCGTCACCGACGACATGCGCGACAGCGACTGGCAGGCGCTGCCGAAAACGAAGCAACTCCTGGCGGACGGAACCGTGTTCCCGAACTATTTCACGACCACGCCGCTTTGCTGCCCGTCCCGATCGAGCATGCTGACGGGGCTGTACGCCCATAACCACGGCGTCCGGACCAACTATCTCCCGCAAAGGGGCGCCTCCGTGGTCCGAAAAGTCGGCGAAGTGGAGCAGACCGTGGCCGTCTGGCTTCAAGCGGCCGGATATTACTCAGGACTCGTCGGCAAATACCTGAACGGGTACCAAGGGCATCAGCCGGCGCCCGGATGGAACGTCTGGAACGCGGTCGACGACAAGCCGAAGTATGTGATGGATGGCGAATACTCGACCACCCTTTTTCAGGAGCAAGCGGTTTCGTTCATCGATTCAGCCCCGCCGAACCTGCCGCTGTTTCTCTGGTTCGCGCCGAAAGCGCCGCACAACCCGGCGACTCCTGACACACCGTATCGCCATGCATTTGCGAATGCCGCCGTGCCGAACGGCAGCCCGCATCTGAACAGGCTCGAGCGGCGGCGGCTCGAGACGTTGTCATCGGTCGATGACGCTGTCGCGGCGATAGCCGACGCGATGGGTTCACGATGGAACAATGCGTGTGTCTTCGTGGTTTCGGACAACGGCTGGATGATGGGCGAACATGGCGTCGTTGGCAAGGCGTTGCCGTATGACGGAGCTGTTCGCATTTCGATGCGAGCGCGCATTCCGGGCGTCAGGAAACCAAGCGACGATCGCCTGGTCGCCAACATCGATCTGGCGCCGACGATCGCCGATGTCGCGAATGTCTCCACTCCTGATTCGATCGATGGCCGATCGTTGCGCGACGGAACGAGCCGCGACGCGATCTTGCTCGAAGGATGGTCGAAGAAAGACAAGACGCCGACCTTCGTCGGCGCGCGGATCATGGATGCCGTCAACAAGGATGCGCTCTATTGGGAGCGCAAAGGCAAGAAGCGTTACTTCTTCGACCGGACGAAGGACCCCGGCGAACGCGACAACGTGGTGCACGACCCCGCCTACGCGACCCAGGTGGAAGCGGCGCGGCAACATCTCGAACTCTTGCAGGGCTGCCAGGGAGATTCCTGCCGAACGGCCGATGTCGCTGGCGCTTCAGCCAATGGCGCGTGATCGTAGCCGCCGCTGACCGGGAACGGAAGAGCGACCGGGAGGGAGCCGATTCGGTCCGGCCCTCGGACAAATGACGGATCGAGTTGGACTCAGACGTTTGCGCGGACGAAGGGGAGGGGACAACCGATGCGGCGACGAGAGTTTCTGGCCATGCTTGGCTTGGGAGCGCTGGAGCAACAACGCCAAGTCGCCGCGGCCGCGCAGCCGAACATCATCCTCATCGTGACGGACGACCTCGACGCGCGGAGCGTGGACGACGCGATCCAGGCCAGGCAATTTCCGGCGCTTGCCGCCATCGCCGCGCAGGGACTGACGTTCACGAACTTCTTTGTCACCACGCCCAGTTGCGCCCCGTCCCGCGCGTCCATCTTCCGCGGGCAGTACGTGCACAACCATGGCGTCTGGAGCAACGACAGCAAGCACGGAGGCTTTGCCGCGTTTCATCGACGCGGCAACGAGCAGTCGACCGTTGCGACGTGGCTGCACGATGCCGGATATCGCACCGGATTGTTCGGCAAGTATCTCAACGGCTACGAGACAGCGCCGCATCACGTTCCGACCGGCTGGGATCGCTGGGAGGCATTTCTTGACGGGAAATACGTCCATTACACGCTGAGCGACAACGGCCACGTCGTCTCCTCACATGGCGGCGCCTACGACACCGATGAGATCGCCAGGCGAACGGCGGATTTCATCCACGATTCGGCGAGCGCCGGCGTTCCATTCTTTGCCTATGTCGCCACGCACGCGCCCCACCTGCCGGCAAGGCCCCCGAAGCGCGACCGCCACGCCTTCTCGCAGGCCCAGGCGCCGCGCGTTCCCTCGTTCAACGAAGCCGACGTGAGCGACAAGCCCGACTATGTGAAAAAGGAAAAACTCCTCAGCAAACACAAGATCCACAAGATCGATCAACTCTATCAAAAGCGAATGCAAACCATGCTGGCGGTCGACGATCTGGTGGGAACACTGGTTCAGGCGCTGGACAATGAGGGCGTGCGACAGCAGACCTACCTGTTGTTCACCTCGGACAATGGGTTCTTGCTCGGCGAGCATCGACGGGCCGAGGGGAAAGGCTCTCCATATGAGGAGGCCATTCTGGTGCCGATGCTGGTCGTCGGACCCGATACGCCGAAGGGACAGCGCGAGCAACGGCTTGCCCTGAATATCGATCTGGCGCCGACGATCGCGGCTCTGGCGGGAGCGACTGTCCCGGACTTCGTCGACGGTCGCTCGCTTGCGCCGCTGCTCCAGGGGAATTCGCCGGGGCAGTGGCGCCAGCAGTTTCTGGTCGAGCGGCCGACGCATTCCCATCACAATGCCGGACAAGGACCCCACGCCGGCCATGGGAAGCCGTCGAAAATTCCGGCATTCAACGCGCTGCGTTCCACCGACAGCATCTATGTGGAATATCAGACGGGGGAGCGTGAGGACTATGATCTGAAGAAAGACCCGTTCGAGTTGGACAATCAGGCCGGCAGCCTCGCGCCGGCGGACCAGGCCAAATTGTCGGCACGACTGGCCGATCTCGTCCAATGCTCCGGCGATCGCTGCCGCTTGCTCGACACGCAGCCGCTCTGATCGATCCTCCCGGGCCGCGGCCTATACTTCGCCGCATGGACGATCTGGACGAGGTCTTTCTCGAAGGGCTGCGCTTTTACGCGTATCACGGGGTCAATCCGGAAGAGCGGGCGCTCGGCCAGCGCTTCGTCGTCGATGTGCGGCTGGCGGCCGATCTGCGCGCGGCGGGACGAGCCGACGATCTGGCGGCGACGATCAACTACAGCGCCGTCTACAAGCGGGTGCGCGCCATCGTCGAAGGGGAGCCGCGCGCTCTGATCGAAGCGGTGGCCGAAGCCGTCGCGGCCGATCTGCTGGCCGGCTTTCCCCGTGCGCGTTCGGTGGAGGTGACGGTCCGCAAGCCGGAGGTCGCGCTGAAAGGGGCGATGCTGGTGGCGGCGGGCGTCCGGATTCGGCGGACGCGGGAGGACGGCGTGTGAGCGACGACGGGATCGCGCCAGAATTCGCGCTCGACGCGGGCGACCGGTCCAGCATAGGGCCGCGGCCGGGCGTCGTCACGCCGGAACCGTTCGATCTGCCACGGATCGAGCGGGCGGTGCGGGAAATCCTGCTCGCCCTCGGGGAAGACCCCGATCGCGAAGGGCTGCGCCGGACGCCGGCGCGCGTGGCCGAGTCGTACGCCGAACTCTTCGCCGGGCTGCGGGAAGACCCGCGGCGGCATCTCGGCGTCACCTTCGACGAAGGGCACAAGGAGATGGTCGTCTTGCGCGACATCCCCTTCGCCTCGCTCTGCGAGCACCATCTGCTCCCCTTCACCGGCCACGCCCACATTGGCTACATCCCGCAGGGACGAGTGGTCGGCCTGAGCAAACTGGCGCGGCTGGTCGATGGCTACGCCCGCCGGCCGCAGGTGCAGGAGCGGCTGACGAGCGAAATCGCCGACGCATTGATGGAAGAAGTCCGGCCTGACGGCTGCGGCGTGGTGATCGAGGCAGTCCACACCTGCATGACGATTCGCGGCATTCACAAGCCGGGGGCGACGATGGTCACCTCGGCGGTGCGCGGCGGTTTTCGGCGACGGGCGGACACCCGCGCCGAATTTTT
>JAICJJ010000114.1 GCA_025928535.1 Thermomicrobiales bacterium | reverse complement strand
GTTGATTCGTTCAGCCGGTCGTCTGGTCGCCGGGATAGAAGATCAACACGACCCGCGCTCGTCCGCGCCGATCCGAGAGTTGGATCTCGTCGCCGTGCGTGTTGCGCAAGATGAAATCGGGAGCCATGTCCCCAACCGCTGGCATCGCGTCCTCCCGGGTTCGTGTCGTCGATTCAGGTCAGGTCGCGGCGTTCATTATGGACGGAGTCGAGGAGTCGAGGCGTCAAGGAGTCGGGAAGCGCGCCGCCGCCCCCACCCGTCATGCTGAGCCGCAGCGAAGCATCTCGTCTCTTGACGTACGCGCGACCCGAGATCCTTCGCTGACGCTGCCGTGAAAAACTCCGTTGTTCATGCCGTTGTGGCGCCGCCTGCGGCATGACCACTCAGGATGACCACCCCGTGAGATGACGACTCTCAGGCCGCTCGTCTACGCTCTTCTCGACTTCTCGACTTCTCGACCCCTCGACTCCCCGACTCGACTCACGCCCCCGATTTCCCGGCCCGCCGGAATGTGCCCTGGCCGTGGACGTCCAGCCATTCGATCGTCAGCCGGCTCGCGGCGTCGTTGGGGCCGAGCGTGAAGATCGCACCGCTCGGTCCGAAGGCGTTTTCGCCCGGCGGCTGGAAGAAGAAGACGTCCCGGTCGTAATGCGTCAGGGGAAAGGTCATCGGTCCGGGGCCGAGTTGCAATGCCAGCGCGTCGCCTTGGGCGACGACCGCCGCCGGGCCGTACAGATCGTTGGCGTAGGCGCCAGCGTAGGCGGCCAGCGGCAGCGGCGGCGCCGCGTTCGCCGGCGGCTTGCCGTAATCGACCTCGGTTCCATACGGGGATTCGTAGATCGTCGCCAGGCGCGCCATGTACCCCGGCAGGTAGTCGTGCCGCGCCGCGCCATAGCGCGCAATATCGAGAAATGTGGCCGCGATCGCTTCCGCCGCGCCGATTGCGGTCGCGTTCGTCAGGACGGCGATGCCGAGTTGGTCGGCCGGCTGCAGGAAGACCGTCGTGCCCGCGCCGAGCGCAAACGCGCCTGAATGGGACCAGCGCGGACGGGCGTCGTCGTCGTAGCCGACGTTCCAGCCGAGGCCGTAAAAGCCGGCGCGATCGACCGCCGGATCGGCGGGCGGGTTGGAGACGATCTGCGGCCGATGGGTTTCCGCCAGCGGCGCGGCGGCAACGACTTGCTGTCCCTCGAAGATGCCGCCGTTCAATTGCAGCCGCATCCAGCGGGTCACGTCGCTGATGGACGAATTGACGCCGCCGGCGGGCGATTGGGCGTCGGGTTGGCGTTGCTGGCCCACTTCCCAGCCGTTGGCGGTTTTGACATGGCCGAAGGTTCGATTGTCCCGCGCCACGAAATCGCGGTTGAGCGAGGTGGTTTTCGTCATCCCGAGCGGCAAATAGAGGAAGTGATCGCAGGCGTCTTCCCAGGTCATGCCGGCGGCGCGCGCGGCTGCTTCCGCGCCGGCGGTCAAGCCGAAATTGGTGTAGTCGTAGGTCGAGCGAAAACTGGTCGCCGGGTGGACGAAGCGCAACCGCCGCAACACCTCGGTCCGGTCGTAGCCCATGTCTTCGAGCAGGTCGCCGGCGTGGTCGGGCAAGCCGCTGCGGTGACAAAACATGTCGCGGATGGTCACCGCTTCGGTGATCCAGGGGGCGGACATCGCGAACTCGGGAAACGACGCCACGATCGGCGTGTCCCACGTCGTCGCGCCCGTGCCGACGATTGCCGCGACGACGGTCGACGCCATCGGCTTGGAAAGCGACGCCAGTGGGAACACGGTGTCGACGTCGATCAGGTCGGGCGCGCCCACTTTTCGCACGCCGAAGCTTTGCTGATGAACAACCGCGTCGCGGTAGACGACCGCCGCCGCCATGCCCGGAATCCCGGTCTTGCCCATCACGGTCTGAATGAAGCCGTCGAGTTGCGCGACCGCCGCGGCGACCATCTCCGGCGTGACGAGGCTCTGCGCGGCCGGCGGGGCGACCGGGCTCGCGGCTGGTGTGGCGTCCTGCGCGGCCACGCGGCGGACAGCGGCCGCGCCGAGCGCGCCGGCCGCGAGCCCCGCCGCGCTTCGGCCAAGCACCGAGCGCCTGGTCACGCCGTGCGTCGTGGATCGTTCGCCCGCTGTTCGCTGGTCGCCTTGCACCGTTGTCCTCCCATTCCCGCCCGGTCGCGGCGCGCCCGCGCCGGCTTCGGACCATCATCACATGACGCCCACGTTTTGTATGCGGTCTCGGATGGGGCCAGATCGCTCAGCGTTCTGGCGGCGCGGCGTCCGTTTCACGTTTCGCCCGCATCCAGATCAAGCCGGACAAGACGACAATCCAGAGCGGAAAGACGACCACCAGGACGCGATTGAGCGAGGCCGTCAGAAAGAGCAAGGCGGCGACGAGATAACTGGCGATGGCGAACCAGAGCGGATAGATCCGGGCGCGATGCCCGATGTTGGCGGTCGACATGACGAAGATCGCCGCCATGCGCAAGCCGAACACCATCAACAGCACCCGGCCGTAATACGGAAATTGCTTCGCCAGCACCGGATCGATCGTCGTGTTCCCGGCATCGATGCTGGAGGCGATCACCGTCGTCGCGCCGGCCGCGGCGAAGACGAGGGTGATGAAGCCGACGCCGCTGAAACTCTGGACCGTGCTGAGCAGGTGATCGATCGGCCGCCCGCTCAATTCCGCCCAGTGCCGCAACGCGGCGATGAACCAGAGGAAGGCGACCGCCGAAAAGGGGATGAGGTAGAGGCCGCCGATGAAGATCAATTGCCGGTTGCCGCTGGAATAAAAGTCAACCAGCGCCTGGTCGCTCACGAGCGGACCCGGCGACGCGGTCAGCAGATAGAGTCCGGCCGTGAAGAGGACCGCGAAGACGACTCCGAAGAAACTGGTCAGGCGCGCCGCCTGCCGGAATTGGGCACGGCGCTCACCGGCGGCTGATTGCGCGCCGCCTGATCTGGCCGGCTCGTCGCGCGGTTCGTCTTGCTCATCCATCGAAGCGCCCTTCTGTCAGGCGGCGAACCGCTCACGAACTGACGATGATCCACCAGAACGCGACCAGCCCGATCGCTATAACGACGCCAGCGATCACGTTGGAAAAGCGCCAGCGTGGCAGTCCTTCCCGCCAGCCGAAGCCCTGAAATTCGGGGCCGTTCAGATAGGCGATCTCGCGTTCGCGTTGGAAGACGCCCATCGCCATCGCCAGAAGGCCGGCGCCGATGAAGGCCAGGCCGAAATTGCGCGGCGCGTCGGGACGCTCGGACGCGCGTTCGAGCGAGCGCAGGAATTGATAGATGGTGAAGCCGAAGCCGATCAGCGAGACGGCGGTGCGCGTCCACGACATGAAGGTGCGCTCGACGCTCATCCGGGTGCGGAACCAGGAAAAATGGGTCTGGGTCAGCGCTTCTTGCGGGGTGGGGCCGGCCGTTGCCGAATCCTGTCTGTCCGTCATCGGGTTCCCCCACGCGCCGGGCGCGATCGCCATGCGGCGTCGCGCCCGTATCGCCCATCCGACGATGTCTGCCGATTATGTCGAGAACGGGAAGATGCGCGCCCAATCGTCTTTCATGCTGACCACGGTCCAGTTCCGTTTGACCGCTTCGTTCCAAGCCGTGTCGAGTTTGCCGACGGACGAAGTCCGGTCGTAGGCGAATTCCCGCGCCGCGTCGTCGTGGTGGACGAGGAGCATCAGCCGTGGTCTGTCGCCCGCATCGGTGTATTCGAGCATCTGCTGATCGCCGTCGGAATTGCCGAAGGCCAGGATCGGCTTTTGCCCGATATGGAGATGGATGTTGACCGGCTTGCCGTCCTTGTCGTCGATGCTGCCGATCTTCGCTTCCTTGATCAGCACGGGCGTCCCGTTCTGCATTTTGAATGTGACCTGTCCGCTGCTGCCGACCACCTGGCTCGGCGGAATTCCGTAGGTTTCCTCGGCAAAATTCCGCAGGAAATCGATCCCGCCGCCGGAAACGATGAACGTCTGGAATGCGTTGGCGCGCAGGTAGTCGAGCAATTCGAGTTGGGGCTGGTAGACGCACTCGACGAAACGCTGATCGAACTTCGGATGTTTTGCCGTTTCCAGCCACGCCTTCGCGTCCACGTCAAATTGGTCGGTGGTCATCCCGAAGTGGGTCGCGGCGATGATGGCGGCGAGGTCGTGCTCGGTGAATTTGCTCATCGCCTGCTGGTCGCTGGCGAGGATCGCGGCATACGGCTGCTCGGTTTTCCATTCCGGATGATCGGCCGCCATCGTCTTGATCTGATCGAACGCGAAAAAGCCCTGCGTGTAATTCGGCTGCTCGACCCAGAGCGTGCCGTCGTTGTCGAAGGTCGCGATCCGATCGGCGATCGGCACGAAGCGGTCGCCGCCATCTTTCGTCACCGCCGCGACGAAATCGAGGATCGCCTGCTTGGTCGCGCCGTGGTTCCAGGATGGAAGCGGATCGTTGCTCATCGTCGCTCGCTCCTCACTTCGCGCGTCGGGCGCCGCGCCGGCGATCCGTCCTCCGCTGTGGCCGCCGAGCGCCGCGAGGCCGCCGGCCGTGGCGGCGCCGAGCAGCCGTCGCCGGCGCCAGCGGTTGTGCAACAACGAATCGGACATCGTGCTCCCCCTGCCCGGTTCCGATGCTCCGGCGAACGCGGGCTTCGTCCGCGGCGTCGCGCCACGCCGCCGCATTCTCGTCTCGACGAGAAACACGCGGTCTTGGCGACGTTCTTTGGGCTTGGCCAGCGTTCCGGCCGCGAACGGGCAGTTCGACGGATTGCCCCATTCCGCAACGGGAACGAACTGGTCGGGTCGCTCGTCACGGCGGCCCCGGCCTGGCAATCAATCGCCACGAAAGCGAAGACCGCTGCGCTTTGGCGATCCCCGCGACGGCGCCTCGTCGATCGGATCGCTCACCGGCGGTCGTCGTCCGCCGTCGCCGGCCGGACGATGCAGCGAAAGGAGATATGGTTCGTGCCGGTGTCGATCGGGTGATGCATCCGCGCCGCCGGTCGGTAGCGCTGGCAGTAATTTTCGGCGCAGGCGAACGAACCGCCTTTCAGCACCCGCCGCGGAATCGCCGCCACGTCGTTCGGGTCGGCGCTCTCCTCCCGCACCCCGCCACGCGGATCGTGCGCGGGGCCGCAGCAGGCGTGCGTCGGGACATGCCGGTCGCGATACCAATCGCTCGTCCATTCCCAGGCGTTGCCAATCATGTCGTAGAGGCCGTAGCCGTTCGGCGGGAAGCTCCCCACCGGCGCCGTCCGTTCGTAGCCGTCGAGCGCCAGATTTTGCCAGGGAAACTGCCCTTGCCAGTAATTGGCGAGCATCTTCCCCTTCGGCGCCAGTTCGTCGCCCCAGGCGAAGGCTTTGCCCTCCAGGCCGCCGCGAGCGGCATGTTCCCATTCGGCTTCGGTCGGGATCGCCTTGCCAGCCCAGGCGGCGTAGGCTTCGGCATCCTCCCAGGCGACATGCAGCACCGGATGGCGCTCCTTGCCGGAGAGATTGCTGCCAGGGCCGTCCGGATGCCGCCAATCGGCGCCGGCGACCCATTGCCACCAGCGATAGTGGTTGTCGAGCGGCACGGGACCGGGGGGCGGGGTGAAGACGATCGAGCCGGGCACGAGCATCTCCGGCAAGGCGCCGGGATAGTCGGCCGCGTTCGGCGCCCGTTCGGCGACGGTGACGTAGCCGGTCGCCTTGACGAAGCGGCGGAAGGCGGCGTTAGTGACCTGATGGCGGTCGATCCAGAAGCCGCCGACCGTGACCGGATGGGCCGGGGCTTCTTCGGGGTAGTGGTCGTTGGAGCCCATCGTGAACGTGCCGCCCGGAATCCAGACCATGTCGAGATCGGGCGCCGGACCGGGCGGCGACGACGCGTTCAGGGACGTTGTTGGAATGGAAGCCATGCTGTTCATCCTCGATCCCGGCGGTCGGCGGCGAGATTCGGGGCCGTCGATCAGACCGCCGACTCGCTCGCCTCGCCGTCCGCCGCGCTTTTCCGCGATTCGTGCCAGGGCCAATGCCCGTCGAGTTCGACCACCAGCGACCAACTGAGGAAGGTGCGGATGACGACGAGCAAGCCGAGCACGATCACATTTTGCAACGTCGGCGCCAGGGCGACCGTCCGCACCACGTCGGCCGCGACCAGGATTTCCAGTCCCAGCAGCAAGCCTTGCCCCAGCCGCGACCGATAGAGATCGAAGACGCGGCGGCTATCGCGCTGCCGAATGTAGCGGTCGATGACGTAAGAGATCGTCGCGTAGGCGATGACGAGCACGATCAGCGCGACCGCCAGCAGTTCGATGCCGCTGGCGGCTCGCTCCACCCAGACCCGGCCGACGCCGACCCCTTCGACCGTGGGTTGCGCGTCCAACTCGGCCCCCCTCCTCGCTGGGCGGCGGTCGGCGGCCTACGGGCGCTGGACCCAGACCAGGTCCGAGCGCCCGTGGCGTTCATCGTCGACGTTCTCCGTCCCGGCCGCCCTAATCGAATTTTTCGGCCAACTGGGCGTTGAGCTTGTCCACGATCTGGTCGATGGAGAAACTGGGGGCGCGCTGCGCCGGCGGGAACTCGTCGAACGTCTTGAGAAACTCACTGACCAGCGCCTGCGCGCCCCCGATAAAGAAACCGTGGTACAGGAGCCAGTCATAGTACGTGTTCGAGGTGATGTCAGCCCGCTCGTAGGGATCGGTCCGCAGGTTGAAGATCTTCGGCATGCGCAACGGCGTGAACGGTTCGGCCCACACCTGCAGCGTGCCGGGACAGCGCTGCTCCTGGAAGACGAGCTTCCAGTTAAAGAAGCGGATCGCGACCAATCCACCGTCGTCGTTGAAATAAAAAAAGCCCTTGCGCGGACTTTCCTTCTCTTCTCCGGTCAGGTAGGGCAGCAGGTTGAAACCGTCGATGTGGACCTTGAAGGTCTGATCGCCGACCTTGTAGCCCTTCTTGAGTTTGTCGACGATCTCGGGGTCGCCGGCGGCGGCCAGGAGCGTCGGCAGCCAGTCGTGGTGCTGGATGATCTCGTTCGAGATGGTCCCAGCCTCGATCTTGTTCGGCCAACGGATCATTTCGGGCACCCGGTAGGCGCCTTCCCAGTTGGTGTTTTTCTCGTTGCGGAAGGGCGTCATCGCGCCGTCCGGCCATGAGTTCATGTGCGGCCCGTTGTCGGTGCTGTAGATGACGATCGTGTTGTCGGCGATGCCGAGTTGGTCGAGTTGGTCGAGGAGGCCGCCGACGATCTTGTCGTGATCGATCATCGTGTCGTGATACGGCGACTGGCCCGGCCCCGCTTGCCCGATGCTCTCCGGTTTGGGATGGGTGCGGAAGTGCATGTGGGTGCTGTTGAACCAGACGAAGAAAGGCGTGTCGGCTTTGACCTGGCGGTCGATGAAGTCCTTGGCCGCGGCCAGAAATTCGTCGTCCACCGTCGGCATGCGCGCGATGTTGAGCGGGCCGGTGTCCTCGATCTTCTGCTTGCCGACCTTGCCGTAGCGTTCGTCGACCGTCGTGTCGTCCGTGTCGGTCGCCCAGGAATGGATGACGCCGCGCGGCCGGAACAACTCGTTGAATTTCGGGAACCGTTCGGAGGAGGGCCAGTCGGGCGCTTCCGGATCTTCCTCGGCGTTGAGGTGGTAGAGGTTGCCGAAGAACTCGTCGAACCCGTGCACGGTCGGCAGGAACTCGTTCCGGTCGC
>JAICJJ010000401.1 GCA_025928535.1 Thermomicrobiales bacterium | reverse complement strand
TACCACGGTCTGACCTTGGCGACAACCCAGGCGACCGGGATTCCCCGCTATTGGCAACTCGTTGAGCCCGGCGTCGATGGCTTCGCCCATGTCAACCCACCCTACGCCTATCGCTACGGGGCTGGAATGAGCGATGAAGCATTCGTCGCCACGTTGGTCGCCGAACTCGAAGAGACGATCGAGCGGCTCGGACCCGAGACGGTCGCCGCCATCATCGCCGAACCGGTCATGGGGACCGGGGGCGTCATCGTTCCGCCGGACGACTATTTTCCGCGGATCCATGACGTCTGCCGGCGCTACGACGTCCTCCTCATCGCCGACGAGGTCATCACTGGCTTCGGCCGCACCGGCCGCTGGTTCGCGATGGAGCACTGGGACGTCGCGCCGGACATCATGACCGTCGCCAAAGGGATCACCAGCGGCTATGTCCCGCTCGGCGGCGTCGTCCTCTCGAATCGGGTGCGCGAGCCGCTCTACGGCGACCCGAACCTCACGCTGATGCATGGTTTCACCTACACCGGGCACCCGGTGGCGTGCGCGGTCGGCGTCCGGAACCTCGAGATCATCGAGCGCGAGGGCCTCGTCGAGCGGGCGGCTCGAGTCGGTCCATACATGCTCCAGCAATTGCGGGAGGTTGGAGACCGGCACGCTTGCGTCGGCGAGGTGCGCGGCTTGGGGATGATGGCCGGCATTGAGTTCGTCGTCGACCGGGCGACCCGCGCTGAGGCCGTGGCCTCTGATCGCTTCGCGCCGAAGGTTGCGCGGGCCGCGATGGAGCGAGGCCTTCTCTGCCGGCCCATGCCCGGCTCCGACGTCCTGGCGTTTTCGCCGCCGCTGATCGCCGAGGAAGCGGACATCGACCGTATGTGCGACCTCGTCCATGCGGCGATCGCCGCCGCGTGTTGAGGCAGGGCGCGGCTTGCCGGGATGACGCTCCGTCGTTGCGACCGATGAAGTGAGGCAGGGGAAACGATATGACAGTCCGGATCGGCATCGACACCGGCGGCACGTTCACCGACCTGATCGGCGTCGACGAGACGACCAACCAACTCGTCGTCGCGAAGACGCCATCGACGCCCGCGCGGCCGGTCGATGCGATCATGCACGCGATCGACGCGTGCGGCGTCGACAAGCGCGATATCGACGCCATCAGCATCGGCACGACCGTTGCGACCAACGCCTTGCTGCAACGGCGCGGCGCGTCGGTCCTCTTTGTCACGACGCAGGGGTTTGAAGACGTTCCCTATATCCAGCGGATCAACCGCAAGTATCACTTTTCCCTCCGCTGGCGCAAGCCGCGGCCGCTGGTCGAGCGGCGCAACTGCATCGGTCTGGCGGAGCGGCTCGACTTCCACGGCGCCGTGCTCACGCCGCTGCTGGACGCGGAACTTGAGCGTCTGGCGGCCGAGATCGAAGAGCGTCTGACCCACGCGCCCGGGCAGAACTTGGCGATCGCCGTCTGTTTCCTCTTCTCCTACGTCAATCCGGCGCACGAGTTGCGCGTACGTGACTTCCTGACCGAGCGCTTTCCGAACATCCCCGTGTCACTGTCGCACGAAGTCGCGCCGATCTGGCGCGAATACGAACGGGGCAGCACCGTCATCGCCGACAGTTACGTCAAGCCGATCATGGAGGAGTACATCCGGGAGGCCACGGCCGCCTTCCAGGGAGACCTCGACGTTCCCTGGGCCTTGATGAAGTCGAACGGCGGCAAGACGACGGCGGAAGCGGCCGAGTCGGAGCCGATCAAGCTCCTGCTGTCCGGCCTCGCCGGCGGCATCATCGCCGGCGCCTACTTCGGCCGCCTCGCCGGCGTCGCTGACATCGTCACGCTCGACATGGGCGGCACGAGTTGCGATGTCGGCCTGATCCGCGGCGGCCAGATCGCCCATTCGACAAACTTCGAAATCGAATGGGGCTTGCCGGTGGCGACGCCGACCATCGACCTGACGACGATCGGGGCGGGCGGCGGCAGCATCGCCTGGATCGACAAAGGCGGGCTGCTGCGGGTCGGGCCGCAAAGCGCCGGGGCCGATCCCGGCCCAGTCTGCTACGACGCGGGTGGAACCGAGGTCACCGTCACCGACGCCAACCTCGTCCTCGGCCGGCTGGATCCTGACTACTTCCTCGGCGGCGCGATCGCGCTGAACCCGGTCAAAGCGGAAGCGGCGCTCGATGCCCTCGGCGCCCGCCTCGGTCGTTCGCGGAACGAGGCGGCACAGGCGGTGATCGACATCGCCAACGAAAACATGGTCAACGCCATCCGGGTCCTCTCCATCGACCGCGGCCTCGATCCACGCGAATTCGCGCTGGTCGCCTTCGGCGGCGCCGGTCCGCTCCATGCAGCGGACATCGCGACCAAGATGGGAATGACCCGGGTCATCATTCCGGTTTATCCCGGGCTGACCTCGGCCTTCGGCGCGCTGATCGCCGAACCCAAGATCAGCCAGGTCTGGAGCAAGCACTTCCGCTCGGATGCGATCGACGCGGCGACCGTCGGCGCGCACTTCGACGAGATGACGGCCCGCGCCGTCGCCCAACTTCGCGAGGAGGGATTCGAAGGCGAACCCCGAATCGAGCGCTCGATCAGCATGCGCTACTGGGGCCAGAACTACGAGCAGGACGTGCCGATGCCGGTTGGCGCCGTGACGCCGGACTTGCTGGTGGAGACGCTGACAGAGTTCCACCGGCTGCACGAGCGGTTCTACGGGTACTCGATCTCGGGCGAGGTGATCGAGTTGATCCGGTTCAACGTGACCGCTTCCGGGTCGGCGGAGCCGGTCGCGATTCCGGCGATCGCCGCCAACGGCCATCGCCCCGATCCGAGTCAGGCCCAGACACGTCTCGTTCATTTCCCCGAAGCGGGTCTGGTCGAGACGCCGATCACGCGGCGCGAGGCGTTGCCGGCCGGCTTCGCCGCGACCGGGCCGCTGATCGTCGAGGAGATAAGTTCGACGACCGTCGTCCACCCGGGCCAGCGGCTCGAGGTGGACAAGGTCGGGGTGATGACGATTCACCTGTAGCAGGCAGCGGATCGCGCATCGGAGGATTTGCGATGGCCGTCATCGATCGAGTCGATCAAATCGACCCCGTCACGTTGAGCGTGATCAACAACGCCTTCGTCAACGTCTGCCGCGAAATGGGCACGGCGATGATGCGGACGAGCTACTCGCCGATCTTCAACGAAGGACTCGACTTTTCCTGCATGATGTTCAACCTGCGCGGCGATCTCATCGGCCAGGCCGAATTCTGCCCGACGATGCTCGGCTCCTGCCAATATGCGATGAAGTGGATGCTGGACGAAGTCGGACTCGACGCCTTCGGCCCCGGCGACGTCTTCATCCACAACGATCCCTACCGCGGCCAGTGCCACATGCCGGAGCATCTGGTCGTCAAGGCAGTCTTCCACGACGGGAAGCCATGGGGCTTCGTCGGCAATATCGCCCATGTCGGCGAAATTGGCGGCATGGCGCCTGGCTCGTTTGCGGCCGACGCGACCGAGGTCTACCAGGAGGGGTTGCGGCTTCCGCCGCTGAAGATCATGGCTGGCGGCGAGTACGTCAAGGACATCTGGAGAGTCGTCCTCGCCAACCACCGAAC
>JAICJJ010000061.1 GCA_025928535.1 Thermomicrobiales bacterium | reverse complement strand
CTCAGAGCCAACCCCGACGGACGGCCTGAACGGCGGCGGCGGTGCGGGAGTTCACGCCGAGTTTGTTGAGGACATTGGTGACGTGCCACGTCACGGTGCGCCGACTGATGAAGAGGCGCGTCGCGATTTCGCGGTCCGGATATCCTTCGCTGACCGCCTGCAGGATTTCGAGTTCTCGCCGCGTCAAGGCTCCGGGCACTGCCCCATGGCTCCAGTGACTCTGGTCAACCGACTCGGCAGGGATGGTCGATTGTTTGAGGGTCGATGAGTCGAGCGCCATCGTCTCCTCCATACCACAGGCGACAATCGTACCTTGACCGTTGTTGCGTCAGACAAAGCGTGATTCGCGCCGCGCAGCCGGTGGCGAACCTCGTCCGCCTCTGCCTTGGCCCAGGATTGGTTGTTTCGGAACCTCGCTTCGGGCAGGAGGAGTCGCGGAGGTCGACGACGACGGGCGAACGCTCCAGAACTTGCTCTATGGTCTGATAGTACACTCTCTTGTAAGACGACCCCTGACGACGCGGCCAATTGCAATCGCCGCACCCCTCGCCGAGGCGTTCACGCGGGCAGCAAGAATCGTGTCGATGGACGGCATCGGTTGGACCGTCAACGACCCGTTCCGAAGTTCGGGGGTTGGTCGGGTCCCGCTGCCCGTCGCTCCAAGATGCGTGGTGGGTCGATTCGCGAACTCAGTCCGGCAAATCGAGGTCGTCGACGATCTCGCGGGCGTAATGCAGCCAGCGCGGATCGGTGTCGTCCGGGACGGAGCAGCCGTTGGCGAGGATGAACTTGCGGCCGCCGGTCTGGGCGACGGCATCTTGCGCTTCGGCGAGAATGGCGTCTTCCGGACCGTTCGACAACGCGCCGAATTCGTTCCAACCGCCCATCAGGCATTTGCTGGTCATCATCCGGGCGTCGCGCAGGCTTGGACCGGCGATCCGGTCGGACCAACTGAGCACCTGCACCGGGTAGTCGAGCACCTGATCGAACATCAGATCGCGGTCTCCATGGACGTGCAGGATGTTGAGCCAGCCGTTGACGCCGCCTTGCAGCGCCAGCAGATCGTAGGGGCGGCCGAATTCGCGATACATCTCGTCGGGCATGATCGCCGTGGTGCAGCCCTGAAGGGCGAAGTAGACGCCATCGGCGCCGGCGTCGATCGCGTCGTGGATGTGGAAGCGGAGGTTTTCGGCGATCGTCGCCAGCGCGTCGTGGACGACGACCGGCGCTTCGCGCGCATGGTTGAGAAACGTCTCGCGGCCGGGCGCCGCGTACATCGCTTCCGCCAGCGGACTGAAGACGGTGACGACGATCGGCGTGTCGAAGCCGAGCTCGTCGCGCAACAGGCGGACCGCTTCCGCGCGCTGGGTGAAATAGCGGGAACGTTCGCGGTCGATCGGTTCGATCAGGCGCCAATCGTCGATCGCGTGGATCGACTTGCGCGGCAGGGGATAGGGCAAATCGGGCATGATTTTCGCGATGTCGAGATCGAATTCTTCGTCGAAGAAGCGAAGGGTCGCCTCCGCCATCGCCCGGCCGGAGCCTTCGGGTTGGAAGTGATGCCAAAAGCAGACCGGGAGCCGATCGACCGGATCGCCATTGACTGCCGCCTGGACGCGCTCGGTCCGGCTCATGTCTTCGAATCGCAGCCCGCCGGGGTTCGCACGGGACGCCATCGGAGGTCTCCTTGCCGATCGGGAAATGCCGTCTGGTTGGGCGGCCCCGAGGTTCCCGGCGACCGCGGCGGGATGGTAGCACAGGCTCGGCGCCGCTCGGGACGGAGTCCGACAGCGTCGGCGAACTCGGACGGGACACGTTAGAATGATGGGAACATCCGGAGCAGCGGACGAAGGCGGCGACCGGATCGACTGCCGGACACATCGAGGTTCGTCATGCATGGATCGGCGCGCGAACCGCTGACGAGCGGCCGGATCATCGACGCCGCTCTCCGGATCATCGACGCCGAAGGGCTGCGGGCGCTGACGATGCGCCGGCTTGGCCAGGAACTCGGCGTCGAAGCGATGTCGCTTTACCACCATCTCCCTGGAAAAGGCGCGGTGTTGAGCGGCGTGGCTGAGTCGCTGCTGAGCGAGCTTCGGCTCGACGACGTGGACGCAGGGTCGTGGCAAGACCGCTTGCGCCGATTGGCGCGCGCCTATCGTGGGGTGGCGCACGCGCATCCGAACGCGTTTCTGCTGATCGTGATGCGCGAACATCGGACGCCGCAGGTGGCGCGATTGCTCGAACTGACGGCGCGCATCTGCCGTGACGCTGGCGCGTCGGACGAAGAAGCGGCGAACGCCTTTCTCACCCTTGGCGGGTTCGTCAGCGGCTTCGCCTTGTTCGAGATCGGTGGCTTTCTCGCCTTGACCGGGGAACCGTCGCCGCCGGGCGAATCCTGCGCGGGTTTCGCCGACGACGCGGTGGAGCGAGAGACGAAGCCGGGCGACGACCAATTCGAGACGGGCGTGACGACGATTCTGACCGGGCTGGCGGCGCGTTTCGGGATCCAGGCTCGCGACGAGAAAACGGAACTGTCGTGACGGAATCGCCAGCGGGGCAAGCGTCGGCCGGAATGGTCGTCGTCTTGTCTCGCGATCTGATGGCGCGCATCCCGATCGCCGATCTGTTGCGGCGCCTCGGGTACGAGCCGCGATTCGTCGCGGACTCGGCCGCGTTCGTCGCCGCGCTCGCGGAAGGCGGCGGGCGGGTCGCGCTCGGCGTCATCGACATGAACGCGCCGATCGACTGGGACGCGATCGCGGCGTTCGCGGCGCGGCCGGAGCGGGCGCCGCTGCTGGGATTCGGCCCGCATGTCGATGTCGCGGGACGCCGCGCGGCAAAAGCGGCCGGCGTCGATCGGATCGTCGCCAACGGCGAATTCCGCCGCGACGCCGCGTCCCTCGTGCCACGCTACGCCCGGGCGCCAAAGTCCACCGGGATCTGAGCCCGCTTCGGAGGTCGCGAGCCGCTCCGATCGTTCCCCGAACGAGACGCGATTCGGAAGCGTCCGCCGTCGCCAGTCGAGGTGCTATACTCCGGTGTACGTACACCTTGGGACAGCCAACCCCCGCCGGCTCCCAGTCGTTGGCAAGGGGAAGCAATTGGCGATGACGGCGAATCGCCGGGAGCGGCGAAGCATCGATCTGGTGGGCGTCGATCTGACGCCGCTCGAGCCCGCGGCAGCCAAGGACGCGGAGCCGCCCAACGTCGAGCATGTGGATTTGACGATCGGCGGCGCGGTCGAACTCTTCTTTGGCGACTTGCGCCTCGCGCCGCGGTCGAAAAAGACGTACCGGCATGGCGTCGCCAAGTTTCTCCGCCATCTCGCCGACCACGAGGGAATCGACCCGGCGGCGGCGCCGGTCAGCGCGCTGCGGCCGGAGCATGTCACGTCGTTCGCGGCGTTGCTCGTGCCGCCGGACGTGCGGAGCCCGGAAGAGGTCTCCCGGATGCGGACGGCGCAAAACAACATTTCGGCCGTTCGCAAACTTTGCGCCTATCTGTCGAGTTACGACTTCAACGACCATCTTTCGGGCGATCGGATCAAGGTCCGCATCTCGGCGATGATGCCCCGGTTCACGCCGCCGCCGCCCGATGTCCGTCTGACCGATCTGGAACGGATCGTCGCCCATGTCGATGGGTTGCCGCGGGAGCAAAAGGCCCACCTCGAATTGCGGCGGATCAAGATTCGGGCGATGATTCGCTTTCTGTTTCGTTCGGGGGTCCGCGTTTCGGAGTTGTGCGCGCTGCGACGGCGCGATGTCGATCTGGCCGACGGTTCGGCCAGCATTTACCGCGCCAAGGGGGGCAAGAGCCGCACCGTCCACTTCGATATGTCGACGGCCGAAGCGTTGACGTCGTACTGGACGTTGCGCGGCGATCCGGTCCGGGGCGCCGGGGCCTTGCCGGCGTTCAGCGGGCGCGACAAGCCGGGCGTGCCGGGAACGGCGATCAGCCCGCGCACGGTCGAGCACATCGTGGCGGGCCTGGCAGAGGCGGCCGGCGTCGAAAGCGACGTCACGCCGCATTCGTTTCGGCATGGATTGGCCACGGAGCTCGTGCGGCGGCGGGTGCGCGAGTCGACGGTGCAGACGATCCTGGGGCATGCTTCGCCCGCGACGACGCGCATTTACGTCCACAAGTCGGCCGTCGAGGTCGCCGAGGAGTATCAGGACGCTTTTGGACCGTATCGCTCCCCCCAGGGCGGCTGACCGACGACATCTGGCGCCGGATCGCGCGGCGCGGATCGGCCGCCGTGTGCTCGGTTTGCTGACGGCCGCGTCGGCGATCCTGCTTCTTTCGGCTTGCGCGACCGGCACGGCGGTCGAATCACACGATGCCGAGCAACGGGACGCGATGCGCACTCCGATCCTGGAAATGGTGCAGGAAACGCGCACCAGCGAACGCTTTTTCCCGCCGACCGGCACGCCGGCGCCGACCCCGCGCCCCGTGCCGACCCTGGCGCAACTGGTGATCACGACGGCGGTTGGAGCGGGGAACGCGCCGCAAGACAACGAAGCGAGCGTGCCGTCGGACGCCGGCACGGTCTACGCCGGGGCGCAACTCGGCAATGTGGTGGCCGGTCACCATGTGGTCGGGATCTGGACCGACGCGGGCGGCAACGAGGTCGGCCGGTCGGCGGTTGACATCACCGCCGCCGCCGATTCGACCTGGGTCGCGTTTCCGTTGCGGCTGACCGGGCAACTGGCGCCCGGCGACTACGCCGTGTATGTCGACGTGGACGATCGTCGGATCGGTTCGCTGGCGTTCACGATTACGGCGCCTGGCAGCGCGCCGCAGGCATTGCCCCAACTTCCGGCCAACCCGCAAGCGCCAGCGCCGGCTGCGCCGACCCGCAGCGGCCGCCAGCAATCGGACAACCAATCGCAGGGTGGCAACGGCGGCAATGCCGGCAACGGCGGCAATGGCGGCCAAGGCGGCGACAACCCTCAGATCGTGCCGGGGGGGCCGAGCGGGCAATAGGCACGCGCCCAGCGGCGACATCTTGCCGGTCCGGCGGGGCTTCCCTACAATCGCGCCGGGGTCGACCACGTGTACGGACGCGTTCCGGATGGGGCCGGGCGCGGCACGCGAGCGGCGGAGGGGAAATCATGAACGATCGGGAAACGCTCAGACAGGCGTTGTGCGAGTTCCTCGGACCGTTCACGCTGGTTTTCGCCGGCGTCGGCGCGATCATCGCCACCCAGGGCGGCAACCTGGTCGCGATCGCGTTCGCGCATGGACTCGCGATCGGGTTGATGGTCTGCGCCGTCGGCCACATTTCGGGCGGCCACTTCAACCCGGCCGTGACTCTCGGCTTCCTGGCGGCGCGGCGGATCACGATTCCCAAGGCGATCATCTACATCATCGCCCAGTTGCTCGGCGCGATCGCCGGCGCGGCGGTGCTGACGCTCATCTTTCCGGCGCTTGGCGATTTCGGGCGGAACAATCCCGGCGTCAACAACGGCGTGCCGGCGATGGCGAAAGGCGTCGGCGTTTGGTCCGGCGTCTTGCTCGAAGTGGTGCTGACGTTTTTCCTGATGTGGGTGATTTTCGGCGTCGCGGTCGATGGCCGCACCGGCAAGGCGGTGGCGGGGCTGGCGATCGGGCTGACGATCACGATGGGCGTCTTCGCCGGCGGCGTCGTCAGCGGGGCGATGATGAATCCGTCCCGCGCCTTCGGCCCGGCGGTCATCCAGCAAGACTTCACCAATCAATGGATCTGGTGGGTCGGTCCGATCATCGGCGCGGTGCTGGCGGCGCTGGTCTACAACGACGTGTTGCTCGATCGGGGCGCGATTCCGGTCGACACGCCGACCGCGCGGCCGGAAACGGTCAGCCAGCCTCCGGTTTCCGGACAACCCGCGACCCCGCGCTCGGCGCGGTCGGAATCGCGGCGGCGGCGCTGAGCGAACGATCGCGGCTTCATCCGTTCGACGGCGCGGCGCGCGCTCCGGCTATCCTTGCCGGGGTTGACGCGGAACTTCAGGAGCGGAGGCCGCGCTGGTGACTGACGAAGCGGCGCTCGCGCGGGCGCTACGGGCAATCGATGAATGGATCGGGCCGCAAGGGCCGTCCGGCGTCGCCGTGGCGGTCTGGCGGCCCGATCGGATCGTCGCCGAACGGTTCGCCGGCGAGGCGCGGCCGGGCGTGCCGGTGAGCGCGGACACGATCTTTCCACTCGCCTCGATCACCAAGCCGATCACGGCGACGGCGGTGATGACGCTCGTCGAAGCGGGCGCGCTGTCGCTCGACGAGCCGGTCTATCGCTGGATTCCGGAATTTCGCACCGCCGTCGCGCAAGACGGGCTGCAGCCGAATCCGGAACTGGAGCGGTTGCGGACGACGATCACGGCGCGGCAGTTGTTGTCGCATGTCTCCGGGCTGCCGGAGGACCTCGGCCCGCGCGAATCGCGCTATGCCGAGCGAGTCCCGCTGGAGTCGATCGTCGATCAGTACTGCCGGCTGCCGCTGCTGTCGACCCCCGGCGCCGAATTGCGCTATTCGAACGCCGGATTCGGCATCGTCGCGCGCCTTGCCGAGCGGGTGAGCGGGCGCGAATTCTGGGCGTTGACGGAAGAGCGCGTGCTCGAGCCGCTCGGGCTGCATGACACGGTCGTGCGGCCTGATGCGTCGATTCTGGGGCGATTCGCGCTCCTCGCCGACACGTCGCACGCCGGGACCGACGTCGAAACCTACAACTCGGAATATTGGCGGCAATTGGCGATGCCGTGGGGGGGAGCCTACGGGACGCCGCGCGACCTGGCGCGATTCGCCGGAGCGTTCATGACGGGCGGTCCGCGACTCCTCTCGGCCGCCGGCGTGCGGGCGATGACGACTGACCAGACCGAAGGGGTTCCCGGCGGCGTCGAAAGCGCGAAGGCGTGGTGGCCGTCGGGGCGCTGGGGATTGGGCTGGGAGGTGAAAGGCCCGAAACGGCGGCATTGGACCGGCGAATTGACGTCGCCGAGCACCTTTTGCCATTTCGGGGCGGCGGGAACGTTGCTTTGGGCCGACCCGGAGCGGCAGGTGGCGCTGGCGGTGTTTGCCAACCGGATGGTGTCCCGGATGTGGGGCTTCATCCTCCCGCGCTGGGCGCGCCTGAGCAACGCGGTCGTGGCGGCCGTGTCGTGAGGCGTTTGCCGTGGTCGAGCGGACGTGGGCAAGAACGAGCATTGGGCGATATGACTGAACGCAAACCGATCGGGCTCGATTTCGAGTCGTGGGTCGAACGGCAAATTCGCGAAGCCGCCGAGCGGGGCGAATTCGACAATCTGCCCGGCGCGGGCGAGCCGTTCACCGATCTGCACGCGCCATACGACGAACTGTGGTGGATCAAGGAGAAGTTGCGGCGGGAAGATGTGTCCTACCTGCCGCCGACGCTGGCGCTGCGGAAAGAAGCCAGCGACGCGCTGGCGGCGGCCCAGCGCGCCGCGTCGGAATCGGAAGTGCGACGGATCGTCGAAGCGATCAACGATAAGATTCGCGAGGCGATCCGCAAGCCGCTGTCGGGGCCTCCGCTCGATCTGGCGCCGTTCGATGTCGAGCGCGTCGTGCGGACGTGGCGAAGTTCCCTCACCCCCCCGCCCCTCTCCCCTTGCGATGGGCGAGGGGAGCACGATCCGGCTCCCCTCGCCCGCCGCAGCGGGAGAGGGGTTGGGGGTGAGGGAACTCCGGCGCGCCGCATTTGGACGATGTTGACAGACTGAATGGCCGTCGGTACGGTTTCGGCTGCGGAATTCTCCCGCTGCTGCGAGCGCGCGATCCGCGACGGACGCGCAGGAGGCCGACGGTGATGTTGGACCGTGATAGCCGGCTCGAATCATTGCTCCGCGAAGCACGCGATCGACACCTTTCCCGGCGTGAAGTCATGCGTTTTGGCGCGGCGCTCGGATTGTCCGCGTCCGCGCTCGGGGCCGCGCTGCGGGGGACGGCGCTGGCTCAGGACGCGACGCCGAACGCCAGCGGCCCGATCAAGGTTTCCATCCTGAACAAGGAGATGACGCGCGACGAGATCAGCGCCGAGATCCAGAAAGAAGGAACTGTCAACGTCGGCAACTGGACCTACACGGCGAACGACACGCTGGTCGCCAAGTTCCAAGAGTACGTCAAGAACACCTGGGGCGTCGATGTCAAGCTCAATTACGCCGCAAGCCAACAGCCCAGCACCTATCTGACGGCGCTGTATACCGCGCTCCAGAGCAATTCTGCCTCGCCCTACGACGTGATGGCGATCGAAGAGACTTACTGGGCCGAGGCGAAATCGCAGCCGAAGCCGGTGATGGAAGACTACCTGCCGTCCGGGCTGGTTCCGAACGCCGGCCGCGTCCTCGACATGTTCAAGCACGAGCCCACCTCGATCGGCTTCCAGGCGTCGGCGACGCCCGGCGTCGTCTACAACGGCTCGAAGGCCGATTTTCTGAAGGACTGGACCGATCTGGCCGACGAACGCCTCAAGGGAAAGTTGACGATGCCGCTGCCGGGCGACATCAGTGCGGGCGGCATGCTGCTTGGCCTCGCCGCGTCGCTTGGCAAGGACTACAAGAACCCGGACCAGATGAAGGAGGCGATCGACTTCTTCATCCAGAAGATTCACCCGAACGTGCTGCAATACACGACCGACAGTTCGACGATGCAGCAGTTGCTGCGGGGCGGCGTGGCCGACGCCGTTGGCTTCTGGAACTCGCTGGCCCGTCTCGAGTTCCTCGACGGCCAGAAGACCACCCAGTTCATGCTCGCGAAGTCGGGCCAGTACATGGTCAACGGGTACATGTGGATCCCGAAGAACGCGCCGCATCCCGTTCTGGCGCAGGTCTTCATCGACTGGCGGCTCAGCGATGACGCGCAATTTCCGGGCGCAAGTTGGAACATCTCGCACGGCGCCTGGGCGGAACTGAATGAAGGGATGATGGGGCCGTCGTACGAGAATCTCATTCCCGACTGGTTCAAGGCCGACTACTTCAAGTACTACCCCACGCTCGACCAGCTCAAGACCAGTTACAAGCAGGTCGACTGGGATTACTACGCGAAGAACTCGCCCGCATGGTTTGACCAGTACGCGAAGGGCATCGGGCAGTAGCGCCCGATCGCTCGCGATCGGCGCCCCAGCGGGCGACCGGACCCGGGCGCGGCGTTCGCGCCCGGGTCTGCGGCGCCTGAAGAACCGAGGCAGGACGGAGCATCATGGCGCATGCGCCAATCGAACAAGTTGCGGTCGAATCGGCCATCGCGGGGCGCCGCGCGTGGTTCGCAGGCGGCAAACGAACGCGGCAGGGCATCGGGCTGCTGACGCCCGCGGTCGTGGTGGCGATTCTCTTTTCGCTGATCCCGCTCGCCTACCTGGTGCAGGTGAGTCTGACCGAACGATCGAGTTTCTTCTTCACGGCGGCCTACACGATTGCGAATTATCAGACGGTCTTTACCCAATACCTCACGACAATTCGAGAGACGGTCTTTCTTGCCGTGATGTCGACGTTGCTCGATCTGATCTTCGGCTACCCGTTCGCGTACATCTTGATCCGGAAGGTCCGATACCGCGAGTTCGTGCGAACGATGATGACCTTTCCGCTCTTCGGAACGCTCTACCTGGCATTCGGCCTCTTTTATCTCTTGCTGCCGAACGGACCATTCGGCGGCATCTTCACCTACTTCAACATCAACGTCGCGCGATATCTCTTCTCGCTGCCGGCGACGCTCTTCGGCATGATGGTCTTCACCTTTCCGTTCATGGTGATGAACGTCGGGGCGGCCTTGTCGAACGTCGATCCGATGCTCGAGGAAGCGGCGAAAACGCTCGGCGCGAAGCCGTGGCAAACGTTTTTCCGCATTCTCTTTCCGCTGAGTTGGAGCGGAATTCTGGCCGGATTCCTGATGTGTTTCGGCTGGAATCTCGG
>JAICJJ010000008.1 GCA_025928535.1 Thermomicrobiales bacterium | reverse complement strand
TTGGGAGACGCTGCGCGAACTGCCATGGCTCGAAAAGACCGCGTGCGTGCTGGGCGATGTGGTCGATGAGGCGAGCGGCGAGTTGATTCCGGTTGCGCCGCGGTCGATCTTGCGGCGCCAGATCGAACGGGCGAACGCCCTCGGCTTTCGCCCGATGTTCGCGTCCGAACTCGAGTTCTATCTGCTGCGCGACACCTATGAAGAAGCGCACGCCAAGGGCTACGCCAATCTGCAGCCGTTCGGCTGGTACAACGAGGACTATCACCTGCTGCAGGCGACCAAGGCGGAGCCGCTCTATCGCAAGTTTCGCAACTTGATGCGCGACGCCGGGGTGCCCATCGAATTCTCGAAGGGCGAGGCGGCGCCCGGCCAGCACGAAGTCAACATTCATTACGCCGACGCGCTCGAATCGGCCGACCGCGCCGCGCTCTACAAGCATGGGGCGAAGGAAATCGCCGCCCAGCACGGTTGCGCCATCACCTTCATGTCGAAGCCGCATCACGACTGGACCGGATCGAGCAGCCATATCCACCTCAGCCTCTGGTCGCCCGACGGCACGCGCAATCTCTTTTTCGATCCGGCCGCGCCGGGGGAAATGTCGGAGACGATGCGGTGGTTTCTCGGCGGTCTGATCGCCGGGGCGCGCGAGTTGTCGCTCCTGATCGCCAGCACGATCAACAGTTACAAGCGTTACGCGGTGGCGAGTTGGGCGCCGGTCAACGCCGTCTGGGCGCGCGACAACCGGACCTGCGGGTTCCGGATTGTCGGCCACGGGTCGTCGCTCCGGATCGAAGACCGGCTGCCGGGAGGCGACGCCAATCCCTATCTCGCCTATGCGGCCGTACTGGCGGCTGGGCTGCACGGCATCGAACACCGGATCGAGCCGCCGCCCGAATTCCTCGGCAACGCCTATCTCGCCGACGATGCGCCGTCCGTGCCGCGCACGATGTATGAAGCGATCGATGCATTCGCCCACAGCGACATCGCGCCCGCGGCCTTCGGCAAAGACGTCGTCGCGCACTATGTCAACATGGGCCGAGTCGAACAACGCGCCTACGACATGGCGGTCACCGATTGGGAGCGGCAGCGCTATTTCGAGCGCGGGTGATAGGTGGGCTCGGTCGAGGAGTCGAGGAGAGCGACGCCCCACCCCCGTCATGCTGAGCCGCCGCGAAGCATCTCGCTGTCGCCACCGGGAAGCACGAGGTCCTTCGCTCCACTCAGGATGACGACCCTCGTGGGAGTACGACCTCACGGCGCCGCGCCCTCTTCTCGAGTTCTCGACTCGCCAGTCAGTCCGCCGGCGCCGTTGCGACGCCTTCCTCGCCCTGCGACCAGACGACGCGGTCGCTCCAGTCGGCGGAGAGGGTTCCCAACACGTTTGGAATGCACAGAGACGTGATGGCCTCGACTGCGCGCAGGTGAGCGGCGGAAAAATCGGGTCTGTGCACCATCTGCCGCACGGTATCCTTCGCTCGGACGAGCATGCGAGGAATCGCACGCTCATCCGTCAGAGTCGGCAGCGGCGATCGGGAGCGGAATGGCGAACATGACGAGCGGAATCGGAACGGCGACGCAGGCGGACCAGGCGCAGCGCGAGAAATCGCGCGACCAGCATCGGGCGCCGCTGCTGGCGGGCATCCAGCGCTATCACGATTTGGACATCGCGCCATTTTCGACGCCCGGCCACAAACTCGGCCTCGGACTCGATGCGGAATTGCGCGAGCGATTCGGCGAAACCCTGTTCGCCAACGATGTCCCCCTCGGCGGCGGCGTCGACGACACCCACTACAAGGGCCAGACCTTGCGAGCCGCGGAGCGGCTGGCGGCGGCGGCGTGGGGCGCCGATCGCACGTTCTTTCTCGTCAACGGTTCGTCGGCCGGCAATCACGCCTACCTGCTGGCGACGATCCGTCCCGGCGACAAGGTCGTCGTCGCCCGCGACCTGCACAAATCGCTTCTCGTCGCGCTGATTCTGACCGGCGCCATCCCGATCTATGTCGCGCCGCGCCTCCACCCGGAACTCAACGTCGGCATGGGGATCGCCCCGGCCGATGTCGCCGCCGCCCTCGACGACCATCCCGACGCGCGGCTGGTCGCGCTCGTCAGCCCGTCGTACTGCGGCGTGGCGTCCGATCTGACCAGCATCGTCGACGTGGCGCACGCCCGCGGGATTCCGGTGTATGTCGATGAAGCGTGGGGACCCCATTTTCATTTCCACCCGGCGCTTCCCCAATCGGCGATGGCGAGCGGCGTCGACGGCGCGGTGACAAGCGCCCACAAGATGCTCGGTAGCCTGACCCAGGCGGCGCTGCTCAATACGCAGGGACCGCGCGTCGATGCCGGCAAGATCACAACCGCCGTCGGCATGGTCGTGACGACCAGTCCCTCGGTGCCGATCCTGGCGTCCATCGACGGGGCGCGCCGGCAGATGGCCCTCCACGGCGAAGCGTTGCTCGATCGCGCGATCGAACTCGCCGCCGACGCGCGCCGCCGGTTGCGCGCCATTCCAGGGATCGGCGTCCTTGGAGGAGAGGAACTCGGCGCGCCCGGTTTCGACCTGACGAAACTGGTGATCGACGTCAATGGCCTCGGCTTGACCGGCTTCGACGCGGAATCGCTGCTGCGGGAACGGTTCGGCGTCGGCCCGGAAATGAGCGATCTCGTCGGCGTCGTCTGCCTGGTCACGATCGCCGACACGCCGGAGCGCATCGACCGCCTCGTCGCCGCGTTCGCCGCCATCGCCGCTGAACATCGGAGCGGGGTCCGGCCGGTCGGGGCCGATCTGCGCTCGTCGGGAGCGGCTATCGCGCCGGGCAAGCAGGCCATGTCGCCGCGGGAAGCGTTTTTCGCTCCGGCCCGGGCCGTCGCGCCGGCTGACGCCGTCGGCGAAATCTCGGCCGAACTGGTCATCCCGTATCCGCCGGGCATTCCGGTTCTGGCGCCCGGCGACATCATTTCCGCCGAAAAGATCGCCTATCTGGAAGCCGGCGCGGCGAACGGGATGTACTTGTCCGGGCCGGTCGATCAGGCGCTGGAGACCATTCGCATCGTCGATGATGGAGCCGGCGCTTCGGCGCGCCGCTGAACACGCGTCCGTCGCGCCGGCGACGTTCGCGTAAGCGCCGCTCGTACCGCATCAAACACGTTTTGAGTCGGACGTGGCCGTGGACGAAATCATTCGCGTCGTCGCCCTGATCGCGGGGCTGTTGCTCGTCGTGACGGTGCTCGGCGACGCCTTCGCCACCATCGTCTTGCCGCGCCGGGTGAGCCAGCGGTTCGGTCCGTCGCGTTTGCTTTTCCTCGGCGGGTGGCGCGCCTGGACGTGGTTGGCGTGGCACCTGAGGCCCACGGTCGGGCGCGAGGGCGTCGGGCGGCAAGGCGAGTTTCTGGGTCTGTTCGGGCCGCTCGCGCTGCTCATTCTGGTCGGACTCTGGGCGACTGGCCTGATAACCGGCTTCGCGCTCATGGAATGGGGCGACCGGCTGCCGACGCATGGCGCGCTCGACCAGAACTTCGGCTCGATGCTCTACATGAGCGGCACGACCTTTTTCACGGTCGGGTACGGCGACCTGACCCCGGCCAGCGCCATCGGGCGCGCCGCTTCCGTCGTCGAAGGAGGCACCGGCTTCGCCTTTCTCGCGGTCGTCATCGGCTACTTGCCGACCATCTTTTCTGCCGCCGCCCGCCGCGAAGCCGCCATCACCGTGCTCGACGCCCGCGCCGGCTCGCCGCCGACCGCGGTCGGTCTGCTCGCCCGCGCGGACGGCGATCACGATGCGCTCGAGGCGCAACTGCGCGATTGGGAAGTCTGGGCGGCGGAATTGCTCGAATCGCACCTGTCGTACCCGATCCTGGCGTTTTTCCGCTCGCAGCATGCGCGGCAATCGTGGTTGGCCGCGCTCGTCGTGATGCTCGATGTCAGCGCGTTGGCGCAGGTCGGCATCGCTGACGTCGACGGGCGCCGCCTGCCGACGCGGCAAGCGCGGCTGACGTTCGCCATGGCGCGACATGTCGCCGGGGATCTCTGTCAAATCCTGAACGCGCCGCCTTGCCTGCACAGCGACGATCGCTTGCCGCCGGAGGAATTGGCGCGTCTTCGCTGCTGGCTGGAAGAGCACGGCTTGCGCCTCGACGCCTCCGAAGAGGCGACGCGCCGCCTCGCGGCGATCCGGGGCCTGTACGAGCCGTACGTCGCGGCGCTGGCCGCGCTCCTCGCGCTGACCCTGCCTCCGTGGATTCCGGAGCCCGACGCCGACGACGACTGGCAAACGACCGCCTGGCAGCAGGACCCAAGCGACGTCGTCCGCGCCCTCGCGAACCGGGAAAATGATCCCACCGCCGACAACGCGCGCTGAGCCGTCCGTCCAGCGTCATCCGTCATGCTGAGGCCGCAGCCGAAGCATCTCGGTCCGTCGAAACGCGCGGTCGAGGCGTCGAGATCCATCCTTCGTCAGGATGACGATGGACGGTGGTTGGCGTTTTGAGTGCGACCGGAGTCAAGCCGATTGGGCTTCGATCTGGCGCCGAAGCGCTCATCGCGCCGGTCGGCTGGCGCAATTCAGGCCGTTTCACACGTCAACTGCGGCAGGCCGTGTGGTTGCTGAGGAGGAGCACGCCCTCGTCGATGCCGTCGGGGTCGTTGGGAATGTGACTCGGGTCCTTCAGGCCGTTCCAGCCGAGCGCGATCGCGCCGGTGACATGGGGGGCCGCCATGCTCGTCCCGCTCCAGTAGCCGTACTTCCCGCCCGGCAACGTCGAGAGGATGTCGACGCCGGGCGCGGCGACGTCGATGGCCGGTCCGTAGTTGCTGAACGAGGCGAAGGTGTCGTCCGGTCCGGCGCTGGTGGCGGGGCCATGGCCGCCGGCGCAGCCGTCGGAGTCGGCGAGGGCCGAGACGGTGATGACCTGATCGTATTTGCCCGGCCAGTAGTTGAGCGCGTCATCGTGACTGTTGCCAGCCGCGACCACGAGGGGTACGTGCTTCGCCGCGTTGCAGATCGCCGTGTGCAACGCGCTGCTCGCGCAGTCGTGTGGATCGTCCGCCGACGGGTAGCCGCCCATGCTCATGTTGGCGACCACGATCCCTTTGGCTTTGGCGTGTTTGGCGACCCAGTCGAGCCCGCAAATGACCCACGATTCCATGATGTTGCCTTGGTCGTTGCCGACCTTGATCGCCCAGAGCGGCGTGCCCGGCGCGACGCCGACCACGCCGAAGCCATTGTTCCGCGCGCCGATGATCCCGGAAACATGCGTGCCGTGGCCGTAAACGTCGTGCCAACTCTTGCGATTGCGCGAGGTGCAGTTGTAGCCGCCGACGACGTGGAGATCGGGATGGTGCGGATCGATGCCGCTGTCGAGCACCGCGACCGGCCGCCCGGCTTTGGTCGGCGGCGTTCCTTCCGTCTGCGAATCGGCTCCGATCCGGTCGACGCCGGTCGGCAAAGTCTGGCCGAAAAACTCGCCCGGCAGGTCCGGCTCGACCGAGGCGACGCGGGGATCGGCCCGCAAGCGATCGACCTCGCCGGCCGGAACATGCGCGGCGAACCCCTGCAGCACGCGGTGATAAACGTTGGTGACCTGGAGGCCATGCAGCCGGCTCAGATCGCTGCTGGCCGCATCGACCGCCTTCGCGCGCGCGCCCTGCTGGGAACCGCCGCGGAGCACGACAATGTAATCGCCGGCCGCACTCGGCTTCGGCGCGGCCACACCCGACGCAATCGGGAGAACCAGAACGAGCGCGACCAGCGCCGCCAGTCTCAGGCGCATGCTCACAGCCTTCTCACGATGCCAACGATGGCGCGTCCGCACTTGGCGGACGCACGGCGCGTGCGACCGCGTCTCGGCGCCGGCCCAACTAAAACGCAGTCATTCAGCCATTCAGCACTCACCGCCGACGCGTCGGCCAGACGCAGGCGTGGCCAAAACCAGGTATTCGATGCCGAGCGAACGCACGACCGGCACGTTTCGATCGGCGAGGCGCTGAAGACGGTCATGGAGCGCGAGCCCGAGGGGCGTCGGCACGACCGGTCGTCCCCCCAGCGTGAACGGCCCGAAGCCGATCGTCCGGCCCCGCCGCTTGCGCAGCCCGGCGCACGCCAGCGCCGCATCGACGACGCGGCGAGGGTAGTACGCCAGCGTCGGCGTCGGCCGCAACCCCCGCCGCTCGAGCAACGGCCGCAGCCGCCGCTTGAGGGGCCGCAGCGCGGGGTGCAGCCGGGGATCGAGCAGGTGGACCAATGCCGTGGAATTGTCGGTCGTCAGGATGACGGCGCCGTTCGGGCGCGTCACCCGCTCGATCTCCCGCAGGGCCTGTTCCGGATCGGCCAGCCACGGGAGGACGCCGAGCGCGACCACGACATCGTACGACCCATCGGCATCCGGCAGGGCATGGACGTCGGCGACCATGGCCGCCAGCCGCTCGCCAACGCCGACCTCCACGGCGTGCTGGCGTGTCGACTCGACCATCGCCGCGCTGGCGTCGATCGCCGTCACGCGGTATCCGCGCTGGGCCAGCGCGACGGCGAGAAAGCCGGCGCCGCAACCGATCTCGAGCGCGCGAGGCTCCATCGACGGGATCGGATCGTCCACCCACGCCAGCACGGCCGCCTGCCGCGCCCGATACAGTTCGGCCGCGACATCACGACCAGCGTAGATCTCCGACCACCAATCCGACCGGCTCTGAAAAAACGAGGTGACGCGTTCCTGCTGAGTCAACGGCGAAGGCGCTGCGGGATCCATCGGATCTGGCCTTCCACGTGCCCGGCCTCTCAGGAGGCCGGCGGGGCGCAGCCACGGCGGACCGCCGCGATGGCGTCAATCCGCCAACGAAGACAGCCGCCCCCGGTCGGGCTTGCGCCGGCTTCGGCCGCTGCAAGCGTCAACGCCGTCCGCGGGGATCGTAGCGATCGCGCCGGCCGTTGTCGAGCCGGCCCGACCCGGATGAGGAAAACGGGCAGCCTGTTCGTCGCTGGTTCCGATGCCGCTGACGCGACAGAATTACCGCGGCGCCAGCGCCGCGTGCCGGAGACGCGCCAGCCGCTCCGCCGCCCGATCGAGCGTGTCGGCTCGTTTGGCGAAGCAAAACCGCGCCAGTTGCGGCGCCCGCGCCGGGTCGAGGTAGAACGCCGAAGGCGGCACCGCTGCCACGCCGACGTCCTCGGTCAGCGCCCGACAAAACGCGACGTCGTCGGCGAACCCGAACGGCTCGATGTCGGCCATCAGGAAATAACTGCCGCCGATGGGCAACGTGCGCAGCCCGGCGCCGTCGAGCGCGTCGCGCAGACGATCGCGCCGCACAACGTAGTCCGCCCGCAACTGCGCGTAGTAGCCGAGCGCGACGGCCTGTTCCATGCCGGCGGCGACCGCGTCCTGAAACGGCGTCGCGGACGCGAAGGTGACGAATTGATGGACCGCGCGCAACGCGGCGTTGAGCGGCGCCGGGCCGACCGCGAACCCGATTTTCCAGCCGGTCAGCGAAAAGGTCTTGCCGGTCGAATTGATCGTCAGCGTCCGTTCCCACATGCCGGGCAAGGTCGCCAGCGGCACATGGGTCGCGTCGTCGAAGACGATCTTGTCGTAGACCTCGTCGGTGATGGCGACGAGAGCACGCTCCTGACAGAGCGCGGCGATCTGCGCCAACTCGTCCCGTGAGAAAACCTTGCCGGTCGGGTTGTGGGGCGTGTTGAGCAAGATCGCCCGCGTCCGGGGCGTGGCGGCGGCGCGCAACTCGTCCGGGTCGAACCGCCAGTCCGGCGGCCGCAGCGTCACCGGCCGCAACGTGGCGCCAGCGAGCACGGCGCTCGGCAGATACGAATCGTAAAAGGGCTCGAAGACGATCAATTCGTCGCCCGGGCCAAGGAACGCCTGGATCGCGTCGAAGATCGCTTCGGTCGCGCCGCTGGTGACTGTCACTTCGGCGTCCGGATCGATCGCGCGGCCGTGCTCCTGGCGCCAGCCGGCGGCGATCGCGGCCCGCAGCCGGGGCGTTCCGTGCGACGGCGCGTACTGATTGAGGCCGGCGTCGATGGCGGTCTTGGCAGCGTCCATCACGAAATCGGGACCGGAAAAATCGGGAAACCCCTGTCCGAGATTGACCGCGTCGTGCTGCTGGGCGAGCCGGCTCATCTCGGTGAACACCGACGTGCCGAAGCGCCGAATCCGTTCCGCCGCGTGCCGGTCCATGCCTGTCTGCGCCTCCCTCGATCGCCGCCGCAGGCTAGCAGCGGCGGCGGCCACGGTCAAACGGGATTGCCCTCACCGTAAAAGACCGATCGCTCCATTGGCCGCGCCGACGACTCCGGTCAGCAGCAACATGGCGAGAACCGTGCGGCGAAACGCCGGCGCCGACACGCGCGTGACCAGCCGGCGGCCGACCACCCCACCAACCAGCGCCCCCGGCAGGAGCCAGAGCGCGATCGACACCTCGCCCCAGCCGATGACGCCCTGCCAGACGAGCAAGCCGATCCCCGCCACGTCGACGACGAGAAAATAGACGACGATGCTCGTCCGGAAGGCGTGCATATCGAAGTCGCGCGCGGCGAACAGCAGCACCACCGGCGGTCCGGCCATGCCGATGCTGGCGTTGAGCATCCCGCTCGTCGCGCCCGCCACCGCCGTGGCAACTGACGAATGGGCGCCCGGCGGCCGCCAGCCCGCAGCGGTGGCGGCCGCCAGCGCCGCCACGACAAGACCCGACAGAAGTTTGATCGCGTCCGGCGCCAGAGTCTTGATCAGGGCGACGCCAGGCGCAAGGCCGAGCAGCGCCCACGGCGTCAGCCGGAAGATCGTTCCGCTCTTAATTTCATGCCAGTGTCCGGGCAACACGACCCATCCGCTCAGGATCGACAGGAGGATGCTCGCCGTCACCACGGTCGGTGGGTCGAAGATCAGCAGCAGCGGGGGCACCGCGACGAGGGCGAAGCCGAACCCGGCCAGCCCCGACACGACCCCGCCCGCAAAGACGACCGCCGTCGCCCCAACCAACGCGCCGTCCAAACCGTTTCTCCCGGTCTTCCCGCCGACGACCCCGAACCTGGCTCAATGCCCCGCGGCCGGTTCGGCGGCGCGCCGGGTCGCTTCGCGACCGGCCCAGGTCGCGGGCCAGCCAGGCAGCGTCGCGCCGAGGACGACTGCCAGGAGCGAAAAGTAGAAGGTGAGGCGATAGGCCTGCTCCAGCCCGGAAATGTATTCGCCGCAAAACGTTTCGATCGTCGCCTTGGCCGGCGCCGGAACAAAGGCAGGCAGCGTCTGCGGCGAACATACCTCGACGCGCTGCCCGGTCGTCTCGGGCGCTGGCGCCGCTTGCTGAAAGCGGTTCGCTTGCGCCGCGATCTCCGGCGACAGCGACGCGGTCAGGATCGTCGCCAGCACCGCGACGGCGATCGCCTGCACCACCTGCCGCGTCGAATTGATCAGGGCCGAAGCGCGCGCCGTCTGCGGGATCGGCACGACCGACAACGCCGTGACGAAGGTCGTCTGCACGGTCATGCCGAGCGCGAGGCCGCGAATGACGAGCAGGAAAACCAGAAAGGCGATCGAGGTGTTCCCTTCCAGCAACGACAATTGCCACGTATTGACCGCAAGCAGCGAAAAGCCGACGACGGCCAACGCGCGCGCGCCGATCCGGTCGTAGAGCCGGCCGGCAAGCGGCGTGGCGATGCCGGAAGCGAGCGCCATCGGCAGCAGGATGACGCCGGTTTCGAGCGCGCTCCGGCCGCGCAGCACCTGCAGGTAGAGGGGCAGCAGGAATTCCGCGCCGAACAGCGCCACCACGCTGACCCAGCCGACGATGGCGGCGCGGGTGAAGGTCGACTGCTCGAAGAGCCGCAGATCGAGCAACGGATGTTTCGCGATCCGCAATTCGATGAACGCGAACACGATCAGCCCGACGAAGCCGAGCGCGAAAAAGGCGTCCACCCGTGGCGCAGTCCAGCCCGACTGCGCCGCGATCGACGCCGCATAGAGCACCGAAGCGAAGCCGATCGTCGAAAAGAAGAGGCCGAGCCGGTCGAGCGACGGTGCCCGCTCCGGCCGATGTTCCCGCAGCCAGCGCGAGCCGAGAAACACGCCGAGCGCGCCGATCGGCACGTTGACGAAAAAGATCCAGCGCCAATGTCCGGCGTCGACGAGCCAGCCGCCGACGATCGGGCCGAGCGCCGGGGCGGCGACGAGGGCGATGCCGAAGATGCCGAGCGCCTTGCCCTGTTCGCTGCGGGGAAAGGTCGAAAAGAGAAACGCCGAACCGAGCGGCAACGCGATGCCGCCGCCGACGCCTTGCAGCACCCGCGCGGCGACGAGCGTCCACAATTGGGGCGCGACGCCGCAGAGGAACGATCCGGTCGTGAAGAGCGCGAGCCCGGTCAGGAAAATCCGCTTCATGCCGAACCGGTCGGCCAGATAGCCCGAGACGGGCGTGGCGATCCCGAGGGCCATCACGTACATGCTGATGATCCATTGCGACTGATCGACGCCGGCGTGGAATTCTTCCTGCAACGTGCGAAACGCGACGTTGACCACCGTCGTGTCGAGGATCACCATGAAAAGGCCGAAGACGACGGAAATCAGGACTCGCCATTTGTGGGCGAGTCCGCCCTGCCGTCGCTCCGACGTCACGCCGCGTTCCACCATGCCCCGTCCCTCAGCGAGCGAATGCCGTCGCGCCACGACGCGCGTTCGCGCGGCGCGGACGCCGGCGGCCGCTCCCGCAGCAGAGTACGACGTGATGGCGCCGCGGCCCACTCCTCATTCGGGCGGGCATGCTCCATGCCGTCGAGCGCCATGGACAGTGGTTCAGGCGAGCGGCCGGTGCTCCCCGAAGACGCCGCGCAAGACGTCGGCGATTTCGCCGAGCGTCGCCCCGGCAAGGAGCGCGGCTTTCATCGGCGGCAGCAGATCCGCCTCGCTCCGCGCCGCCGCCCCGACCGCATTGAGCGCGGCGGCGACCGCCGCCCGGTCTTGCGCCCGCTTGTAGGCGGCGACGCGCGCGATCTGCCGCTCGGCCGCGGCGGCGTCGATTCGCTGGATCGGCACGGTCGCCGCCGCGTCGTCGGCGTAGCGATTGACGCCGACGACGATTTCCTCGCCTCGTTCCCGCAATAGTTCATGGCGGTAGGCGTTGTCGGCGATCGCGTTCTGGACGAATCCCCGCTCGATCGCCGCGACCGCGCCGCCTTGCGCCGCGACCTGCTCCATCCAGTCGCGCGCGTGGGCTTCGAGTTCGTCGGTCAGCCGTTCGACGAAATATGAACCGGCGAGGGGATCGGCGGTGTCGGCGACGCCTGTTTCGTCGGCCAGAATCTGCTGCGTTCGCAACGCGATGGTCGCCGCTTCTTCCGTCGGCAGCGCCAGCGCTTCGTCATAGCCGTTCGTGTGCAGGCTTTGCGTGCCGCCGAGGACCGCGGCCAACGCCTGATAGGCGACGCGCACGACGTTGTTGAGCGGCTGCTGCGCCGTCAGCGTGACGCCGCCGGTCTGGGTGTGAAACCGGATCATTTCAGAGCGCGGATCGCGCGGCGCATAGCGCTCGCGAATCGTCGTCGCCCAGAGTCGGCGCGCGGCGCGGAATTTGGCCGCTTCTTCGAACAGATTGGAGTGCGCGGCGAAGAAAAAACTCATCCGCGGCGCGAACTCGTCGATGCCGAGGCCGGCGGCGACGGCCGCGTCGACATAGGCGAGACCATTGGCGAGGGTGAACGCGATTTCCTGCGCCGCCGACGCGCCCGCTTCCCGAATGTGGTAGCCCGACACCGAAATCGTGTTCCACGCCGGCAATTCCCGGCTGCAATAGGCGAAGGTGTCGGTGACGAGCCGCATTGACGGCCGCGGCGGAAAGATGAACGTGCCGCGCGCCGCGTATTCCTTCAGGATGTCGTTCTGAATCGTGCCGCCGATTCGCGTCGGATTGGCGCCCCGCTCTTCCGCTACGATCTGGTACATCAGCAAGAGGAGCGACGCGGGCGCGTTGATCGTCATCGAGGTGGTGATCGCGCCGAGATCGATTCCCGCGAACAAGGTCCGCATGTCGTCGAGAGTCGAAATCGGCACGCCCACCCGGCCGACTTCCCCGAAGGCGCGCTCGTCGTCCGAATCGAGCCCAAGTTGCGTCGGCAAATCGAACGCCACGCTCAGGCCGGTCGTGCCCCGTTCGAGCAGCAGGCGATAGCGCCGGTTGCTGTCTTCGGCCGAGGCGAACCCGGCGTACTGCCGCATCGTCCAGCGGCGTCCACGGTACATCGTCGGGTAGACGCCGCGGGTGTAGGGAAATTGCCCCGGATCGGGCAAATCGACCGGCGGCTCCGGCGCCCGGTAGATCGGCGCGATCTCGATCCCGGAATCGGTTTCGACGCGGTCGCGCGGGGTCATCGCGGCTCCTCGACCAGTTCGGTCAGCACCCCGGCGCACGATTCGGGATGGACGAAGGCGACTTTCCAGCCGTGCGCGCCGCGCCGAGGCCGCTCGTCGATGAGCCGCACGCCGCGCGCCGCGAGGCCGCGCAACGCCGCGTCCAGATCGTCGACCCGGTACGCCACGTGGTGCAGCCCTTCGCCGCGCTTGGCGAGAAACCGCGCGATCGGTCCGTCCGGATCGGTCGGCTGGATCAATTCGACGGAGCCCGCCGCCAGCGCGAACGTTTCCACCATTACCTGCTGGTCGGCGACTTCCTCGGCGTGCGGCAGTGGAAAGCCGAGCGCCGCGTAGCGCTCGCGCGCCGCCGCCAGATCGGCGACGACGATGGCGACGTGATGCAGTTCGGCACGGCCGAGGGCGCCGGAAAATGGGTCGAGCATCGCGCTGCCGTCAGTCCTGCCCGATCGGAACCGCCGCCCCGCCCGCGCCCGGCTTCGGGAACGCCGCGCTGTCGGCGAGCAGCGGCTGATCGGTCTTGGTCGGGTCGCCGTCCGTTCGCAGCACGACGCCGCGTGGCCGTTTGCCGCTCACTTCCATCCAGGCGCGCAACACGCGGTCGGCGACCGGCACCGCGTAGGCCGAACCTTCGCCGCCATCTTCGACGATCACCGCGACCGCGATTTCCGGATCGTCGAAGGGAGCGAAACAGGTGAACCAGGCGTGCTGCTGCTCGTAGATGCCGTTGTCGTCGGGCAGGCCAAGTTCCGCGGTGCCGGTCTTGCCGCCGATCATGATTTCCGGCTCGTTCGACGGATTCGTCAGCGCCCATTTGGAACTGCCGTCGACGTTGAAGCGGGCGGTGCCACTGTCGCCGTGGACGACGCGGCGCATCCCTTCGCGCACCACGTCGAGATTTTCCTTGGCGTAGCCAAGTTTGCGATATTCGACCGGCTGCGACGCGCTGACCGAGGCGCGGGCGTCGTCGAAGGTCTCTTTCACCAGGAGCGGCTTGCGAACCGTCCCGCTATTGGCGATCGACGCCACGTTCATCGCCATCTGCAATGGGGTCGCCAGAAAGTAGCCCTGGCCGATGGAGACGTTGATCGTGTCGCCGACGGACCACCCCGCGCCCTGGTAGGTGCGGGCCAGCCATTCCGCGTCGGGCACGGTGCCGAGCGCTTCGGCCGGCAGGTCGATGCCGGTCGCCTGACCGAACCAGAAGTGATCGGTCAGATATTGCTTGATCGGCTGAATGCCGAGTCCTTCGAAGTAGTGCTTGTCGCCGAGTTGGCCGCTCCGCATGTCCTTGTCGCGATAGTGCAGGTAGTCGGTCTTGTTTTCGTCCATCGGCTGCCGCGGCGCGCCGACGTTGTAGAAAAAGACGTCGCACGACTGCTCGATCGCGCCGAAGACGTCGAGATCCTGGTGGCCGCCGAGCCGCCACGCCCAGCAGGGATGGGTGTTTCCCTTCGACTCGTCCCAGGCGTACGGCACCTGGATCGCCCCGGCGCAGTAGTAGGTCTTGCCGGTCGTGATCTTCTTGTCTTCCAGCGCCGAAACCGCCTCGAACGGCTTCAACGTCGATCCCGGCGGATATTCGCCGCGCAGCGAGCGATCGAGCAGCGGCTTGTTCGCTTCTTCGCTGATGTATTCCTGATATTTCCGCTGGGAAATGCCATCGACGAACAACTGATTGTCATAGTGCGGATAACTGACCATCGCCAGCAGTTCGCCCGTTTTCGGGTCGATCGCGACCACCGCTCCGGCGCCCGATTCCGTCTTGAAATTGCGGGTCGGGTCGAGGGCGGCGAGCGCGCGGCGGTCGTCGTTCGAGTATTTGATGCCTTGGGCCAGGATTTCCGCCACGGCGCGTTGGAATTCCATGTCGATCGTCAGGGTGGCGTTGCGTCCCTGTTGCGGCGAAATCGCGGTGCCGGGAACGACGCGCCATTCCGAGCCGCCCGGGTCCATTTCGACGATCTGCTTGCCGCGCGCGCCGCGCAACATCGGCTCGAGCGTCAGTTCGAGCCCGTCCTTGCCGATGTAGTCTTCCGCCTCGTAGAGCGGATTGCCGAACGCGTCCTTGCTGCTCGCATTTTCGAGATCGCGCTGGCTGACCTTGCCGACGTAGCCGAGGACGTGCGAAAAGGCGTCGCCGCCGGGATAGCGCCGGATCAAGACGCCGCCGTCGAGTTCCACGCCGGGCAGGTAAAGTTTGTTGGCTTCCAGTTTCAGCGCCACGTCGCGCGGCACGCCGGTGCGGACGACGACCTTTTCCTGAAACCGGCCATTTTGGACGAGATATTCGAGTTGGTTCATGACCGACACGCCCGGCAATTCGTTGAGATGGGCCCGGCACAGCGCCGCCTGGTCGGTCGTGAGGTCGTCTTCGAGCCGCACCAGATAGTTTTGCGCCGCTTCCTGCTCGATGTACGTCGTCCAGGCGTTCAGCGCGTCTTCGCGCAAGGTGGTCACGACCTGATCGTAACTGGTCGCCTTGTCCGATGGCAGCGTGTCGATCGCGCGCGCCACCCGGTCGGCGAGACGGCTGTCGCTCGAAAAGAGGAGCGCCAGAATGTTCCCCTGCGCCGAAAAATTCGGCTGGTCGGGCCAATCGATTTCCTTGCCGGCGACAAGGCGACCGTCGGACGAAATGCGCGCCCAATCCGATTTGCGCGAGGCGATGTCGGGATAGACGAAGATCTGCAATTGCTGGCTGTTGGCGCGCACAACCTGCGCCGGAACCTTGAAAAAGGGATACGACGCCGTCTGGTCCGTAGTGTCGATCGTCAGCACCTTGCCGAGCAGTTGCGCGGTGCGAGTGTAGACCGTCTTGGCCGCGCCTTCCGGCACGTCCAGCGGATCGAGGACGAGCGCCTCCGGCAGGTCGAGCGCGTTGATGAGCGTGTCGAAAATCCGCTGTCGTTCCGTCGGATCGTCCGGCAACTCGCCGGGCAGGACGCGCGCTTCCCAGGTCTGCTCGTTGACGGCGAGTTCGCGTCCCTTGCGGTCGTAGATCATGCCGCGGGTGGCGGGAATCGTCTCGCTGCGGCGGATATTGCTCGCCGCTTCGGTGCGATACGTTTCGCCTTCGATCACTTGCATGAAGCCGAGTTTCGTGGCCAGCACCGAAAAGGCGGCGACTACCGTGCCGCGCGCGAAGAGCATGCGCCGGGTCATGACGAGTTGCTCGGCTCGCGCCGGCGTCGTCGGCGGCCGGCCTTTCTTGCCTTTGCCGTTCCGCAAATGCGGCGGATCGTAGGGAATCCGCTTCCGGCGTCGCATCACGTCCTCTCCGGCTCGGTCCGGCCCGCCCAGTGCATCAAGCCGTAAATCGGCGGCACCAGCAGCGCGTTCAGGAGCGCCTGCAAAATCACCAGCCGGGCGACCTCCGGCAGCGGCGTCGCGCCTTCGCCGCCGAGGCCGCGCAGCACCGCCAGCAGCGCCATCTGGACGACCGTGGCCGCCATCGCCAGCAGCATCGGAAAGAGCAGACCGCTCTGAAAGACCCGCTTCCGTCCGATGGCGCCCATCAACGCCACCGGCAGCAACGCCAGCCCGTTGACGCCGATCCGATCCATCGCCAGCACGTCGAGCAGCACGCCCGCGGCGGCGGTCCAGATCAGCGCCTCGGCCAGCCCGGTGGTCGCGCTGCGGGCCAACACGAGCACCAGCACCAGGTCCGGCAACACGATGACCGGGCCGATCGCCGGCAGGATCGTCGCCTGCAGGAGCGCGGCGATGACGAGGACGATCCCGAAGAGGGGTCGCGCCATGTCAGATTGCATGCTCGTGCGTGATGGCCGTCATCCCCCGGCGCTCGCGCCTGCCTGGCGCGCCGCCTCCATCCGCCAGCGCGGGCGCCGCTGCGGTCGCTTCCAGTTTAGCGCATCGACCTGACCGCGCTGCGTCGGGAGTTGTGGGCGAGCGCGACCCACTCTACCCACTCGAATTGAACCCCCAACCAGCGAGGACGACGATCACCGTGGCGCATGTCGGTTCACGACACGGATGCGATGTCCGCGTCAACCCTCTTCCGGACGGAGCACGACAATGGACCAAGACCGCTTCGATCGATGGACGCGTCGCCTGAGTTCGCGCCGCGATGTTGTAGCGACGATCCTGGGCGCGGGCGCGGCGCTCCCCTTCGCCGCCGCGGGCGCGGCGACGTCCCAGCCCAACGGCAAGGGAACCAGGCGCAACAAGAAGCACAACGCCAAGTCCGGCCACGGCAAGGGTGGGAACGCGTTCGGCTGCACCAAACACGACAATGCCTGCGCCGGGGTGGAGGCCCCCTGTCCGAATTTCTCGGGCGGTTTTTGCATCCTCATTGGCAAGAAATCAGTTTGCGCCAGCGCTGGCGTCTGCCACGACTGCAAGAGTGACGCCGACTGCCGGACCTTCGCGAACGACCAGACAGCGCGTTGCGTCAAGAAATGTGCAGAGTGTCAAGCCCAGGGCGCCCCAAGCGCGTGCATCGTTCCCGCGACGGGCACGCCGAGTTCAACGCGCTCGGCGACACGATCGCGCGGATTCCGCCTCGGCGGCTGATCGCCCGGACCGACCGTCGCGACCGAGGACAGGCGGGCGGCCCCGAGCGCCGCCTCACCTCGAAGTTCGCGTCGCGCGATCGGCCCGCGCCGTCGTGACGCGCTCCTTGCGGACGTGCTCATCCGCTCCTGGTTCGATCCTCACTGGCGCCGGCGCCAAGCCGGTCCCGTCGCGCGATCGTCGACAGCCTGCTGCTGACTGCGCGCTCATGACAGCATCGCCGTCGTGACGGGGCGCGCATCAGCGTTTTGCGGGCGGGGCTTGGTAGGGGCACGGCATGTGTTGCCGCGCGTAAGGTTATGCCTGCGAGCGCACACGAGGTTTGCCCCTTCGCTGACGGACGCGGCGGCGCGAAACCGCCAACGCCAAGATGCGCTCCCGGCTG